>CAYGNU010000454.1:0-4148 GCA_964351175.1 uncultured Roseivirgaceae bacterium
GTGCTGGAGAAGCCCCACAAGATGCAGCTGATAGTGATGTATCTGATGTTGAATTTGAAGAGGTAGATGATTCTGCAAAGAAATAATCATCTCAACTGAATAAAATTAAAGGGAGCATAAATGCTCCCTTTTTTATTATACAGAAGTACATTCACGTTGTTCATCGCTTTATGATGTAACTCAAAGAGCCATCCTACAAAACCAAATTAAAAAGGCTCAATTCAGCGTATATTAGCAGAAATAAATATTTAAAATCATGAAGCTATTTAGAAAGTTATCTATCGTTTTATTTGCCTCTTCTCTGATTCTTGCTTGCGGAGATGATAAAGAAGTTGCAAAAGGTAGAGCAAGTATTTCTGTTACTGATGCCCCAATAGATGATGAAAATGTTTCGGCTGTCTTCATCTCAATTAATAGTGTTGAATTGAATGGTCCTGATGGCTGGGTTACACTTGATAGTTTTGAAGAACCTCTTGCCATTGATCTTTTAAGTTTCCAGAATGGTGAATCATACTTTTTGACTGATCAATTAATAGATGCTGGTTCTTACTCAGAGGTAAGGTTGATGTTGAATATTCAGGAAAGAGTAAATGGAATTCAACAAAATGAGGGATGTTATATTGAATACATAGATGGAACTACGCAACCGCTTTTTGTGCCAAGTGGTGGACAGTCAGGCTACAAAGCAAAAGGTAATTTTGATATTACTGCTGGCGGAGTAGTTGCCTTGACATTAGACTTTGATGTTAGAAAAGCAGTGGTTGAATCAGGAAACAGTGGTAAATTTATTCTTAAACCAAACATTAGGTTAATAGCAAATCAAGATGTTGGCATGATTACAGGAAACTTCGATCAAGAAGGTGCAGATTTTGAAAAAGTGATAGTATTCGCATATCAAAATGATGCCTTCACAGAAGCAGAAACCGCAGAACCAAGTGATGAAGAAGTTAGATTTAGCAATGCTGTGTCAAGCAGTATGTTGGATGAAGAAGGAGCATTTACCTTAGCATTTATGGAGTCTGGTATTTATGATCTCTATTTTGCTCTCTTTGATGAGAATGGTGAATTTGTTGAGCTTTTAGGTTCGACTAATGATGTTGAAGTTGAGTCAGGCGTGAATCTAAATCTAGAGATAAGCCTTAGTTTATTGAACTAAATTGATAAGCCTTAAATAATAAAAAAAGCTCCTACTTGGAGCTTTTTTTATTATTTAAGTTTCTGACCTATTTTCGCAGCCTATTTAAATACAGCTATGATTATTTACAAATTTGGAGGAACTTCCGTTGGTAGTGCCGAAAGGATGAAAAAGGTAGCTTCACTCATTACAAGTGATGAAACTCCTAAGGTTGTTGTACTTTCTGCCGTGTCAGGCACAACCAATACGTTGGTTGAGATAGGTGAACTACTCCAAAAAAGAAAACCTGAGACAGCTATTAAGCTGATTGATAGTTTACGCAATGATTATAATCTGTTGATCTCAGAACTATATGGTTTGCCAGAAGCACATTATAAAGGCACACTTATTCTAGACAAGTATTTTGGACAAATACTTTCACTGGCAAACATCCCAGATTTCAATGAAGGCAATAATAAAACAATGTTAGCTTTTGGTGAGATATTGTCTACCAACCTATTTCAGATATTTATGGAAAGCTCAGGTTTTGATAGCCAGCTCATTTCCGCCTTAGATTTTATGACCATTGATCAAGAAGGAGAACCGGAAATCGAAAAAATTGGTGCGAAGTTAAAACCTCATTTAAACAAAAAAATTACTATTACTCAAGGTTTTATTTGTCGCAATCCTCTAGGCCAAACTGACAATTTGAAACGTGGTGGTAGCGATTATAGTGCCTCCATAATAGGGGCTGCCATTAAAGCAGATGAAGTCCAAATATGGACCGACATAGATGGCATGCATAATAATGATCCAAGGATTGTCAAAAAGACCTCCCCTATTGCTGCTTTAACTTTTGATGAAGCCGCTGAGCTTGCATACTTTGGAGCTAAAATATTACACCCTGCCTCAATTTTGCCTGCCAAGAAATACAAAATACCGGTAAGATTGAAAAGCACTATGAATCCATCAGCTGCCGGCACACTCATAGGGACAGATTCAACCAAAAGAGATGTGAAAGCCATTGCTGCTAAAGATGACATAACCGCTGTCAAAATTAAATCTACGCGTATGTTACTGGCTTATGGTTTTCTCAAAAATATCTTCGAAGTATTTGGCCAATACAAAACACCCATTGACATGGTGACTACATCTGAGGTTGCTGTTTCGTTGACCATTGACGATAATACCCACTTAGAAGCAATCACAGAGGAATTAAAGAAATTTGGAACTGTTGAAATAGATACGAACCAAACCATCATCTGTATTGTAGGAGATTTAATATCAGAAAAGAGCGGAATACTTAAGCGCATCTTTGATGCACTTTCTGAAATCCCAGTCAGAATGGTGAGTTATGGAGGAAGTAGAAATAATATTTCTTTACTAATAGACTCAAAGCTTAAGGCAGATGTGTTGAATGCTTTGAATGACGGATTATTTGAAAAATAACAAGAATGAAAATGTCATTAGGCATGATAAAATGCCACTTTAAAGCTTAGACAAACGCAAAGAATATAAGCCAAATTATAAGCAATAGTGGCAATAAGAAAGGTATTGAAAACCTAATTATATAGCCAAAGAAAGAAGGCATTTTCAAGCCAATTTGTTCAGCAATAGATTTAACCATAAAATTGGGACCATTGCCAATATAGGTAAATGCACCAAAGAATACAGCCGCTATTGAGATAGCCTTCAAATCTAAAATGGAGTCATGAAATACTCCTCCATTTGCAAAAGCCATTACATCAGAGAGTTTAGAAATTGATCCCCCCTGTGAAGCTAATGCAGCCGTTAGAAAGTTAATGTAAGTTGGTGCATTATCAAGAAAACCAGAAAGAATACCTGTACCCCAGTACAGTGTATTGTGGCTTATCAGCTTTGCTCCTTCTGGAGAGGCGGCAAATCCACCCACTAACTCGAGAGCTGGCATCATTGTACCAAAAATTCCAATAAAAATAAAGGCCACTTCTCTAATAGGCTCAAAGCTAAATTCATTTCCTTTTATAGCTTCTTTATCAGCAAACTTAAATGAAAGGAATGCTACAAAGAACATTATTAACTCTCTTAAAAAAGAGAATTTTTGTCCATCAAAATGTATTGCTGGCACCCATGGAAGTACATTTGGATCAAGAAAAACTGATCCTATAACCAGTGCAAGCCAAATAAAATTTCTTGCTCCAATTAACTTGATCTTATTAGTGAATGTTACTTCGTCATCACTAAGGGAGAAATTAGATTTATTTCTAATATCAAACATGTAGAACACTACCAATAAAATAACAACAGCCACTATCCACGGTAGTATGTTATGCGTTAAAGTCCAGAAGAAGGGCACGCCCTTCAAAAAACCTAAAAACAAAGGCGGATCACCTATTGGCGTCAAAGACCCTCCTATGTTACTAACTATAAAAATAAAGAAGATAACATGATAAGCTTTTATCCGGGTTTTGTTTAGCCTCATAAATGGGCGTATAAGCAGCATTGAAGCTCCTGTTGTCCCAATTAGATTAGCAACCACAGCACCTAGTGCCAATAACATGACATTAGCCATTGGCGTGGCTTTTTTATCAATATCAATCATGATACCACCCGATGCTATGTAAAGAGCAGCCAGCAGCGCAATAAATTGGACATATTCAGCCAAAGCATGAACAGGGCTATGCGTATTGTGTAGAACAAATAAATAATAGGCTACCACTAATAGGGCAAAAGCCACTGCAACCTTAGGATAATTCTTATGCCAGAAGTGCTCATAGAATAAAGGACCCGTGGCAATCATTATTAATAAAATAGCAAATGGGAGCACGGTCCAGGTTGGTGGTAAATGAGATTCTTCGTGCCCTCCACTTTCCACAGCTCCATGTTCTTGATTTTGTGAGTCACTGTCAGAATGATCATCAACTGACAATTCAAGTGCCATGCTTGCCTTTGATTCCTCTTTAGCAGAAACAGCTATAGTGGAAGTTAAACAGAAAAATAATACTAAAAAGCCTACTAGTGTTTTATTCACAAAAGGAAATTTTCATTAAAATTT
>CAYGNU010000455.1:0-4121 GCA_964351175.1 uncultured Roseivirgaceae bacterium
ATTCAGGTTTAACGGTTCAAGAGCTTGTAAACACTGCTTGGGCTTCCGCCTCAACCTTCCGTGGTTCTGACAAGAGAGGTGGCGCTAATGGAGGCCGCATCCGTCTTGCTCCACAAAAGGATTGGGAAGCGAACAACCCGGCACAATTAGCTAAGGTTCTGGAAACATTAGGGGAAATTCAAGCTGGATTTGGTAAAACTGTATCAATGGCTGATCTTATAGTACTTGGGGGATGTGCCGCAATTGAAAAGGCAGCTAAAAATGCCGGTCATTCTATAAAAGTGCCATTTACGCCTGGTCGTGCTGATGCCTCACAGGAGCAAACAGACGTAGAATCGTTTGATGCACTTGAGCCTTCTGCAGATGGATTTAGAAACTATGCAGCAAATAGTAAATATAAAGCTTCAGCTGAAGAAATGTTAGTTGACAAGGCGCAATTATTGACCCTAACAGCGCCAGAAATGACTGTTTTGGTTGGTGGTTTGAGAGTATTAAATACTAATTACGATCATTCCAACTATGGCGTGTTCACTGATACTCCAGAATCACTTACTAATGACTTCTTTGTAAATTTGCTTGACTTAAGTACTTCATGGAGTTCAACATCCGATGCTGACGAATTATTTGAAGGTAAAGATAGAGCAACAGGCAAAGTCAAAATGACAGGTACTCGTGTTGATCTTATATTCGGATCAAACACAGAGCTTAGGGCTATTGCAGAAATCTATGCCTCTTCAGATTCCAAAGATAAGTTTGTGAAAGATTTCGTAGCGGCTTGGGATAAAGTAATGAACCTTGATCGTTTTGACTTGAATTAGTTTTCAGTTAATCGATAATTTAATTTGAAAGTGGCTCAGGAATGGGCCACTTTTTTATTTGAAAAGTATATAGTGATGATGAATCACAAAACTATTGATCATACTTTTTGATCAATAAATACTTAAGCTCAGTATCACCTATATTTTTAATCCCATGTTCAATATTAGGAGGACAATAGAAGCTGGTATTGGGGCCTACTACTTTTGTTTTTCCATCAAGATAAAATTCCGCTGTTCCTTCCAAGACATAAATAAATTCATCTTCAATATGCTTATCGGGCGGATGTATGGCTAAACCGGGTGCTACCACATTCAATTGCAAAGTTCGTCCTTCATTAAATTTACTTTCAGCAAACAAAAACTGGTATCCAGCTTCGATTTGGGTTGTATCACTCATTGAAAATTCTGTTATACAATCATCAATTGTGAAAATTTTTATGGCCTTTTGGGCTTCAGCATTTTCTTTTTTAACCGATGCTTGGTCCCTTTTCTTGAATGTCCCATCATTCCAAATCAGTTCAATCTTAGAACCCAGATCATACTTTTTATACTCATCAGGAATCTTTCCAAATCTATGAGTCTGTGACTCAACAGTGATATTTTCGCCTTCTTGAGGAAGATGATATAGAAAGCCATAAAACTCAGGGAAATCACTGTTTTTTAGCTTAGATATTCCGGCTTTTTTCATTTGTTCAGTATCGAAAAAATCAGCAATAGTGACCTCGGGAAGGACATAATTAGCCTCAAGCTTATTCGTTTTTTCTCCCTTTTTTAAATAAAATCTTAAATCGTAATTACATAAACCAGAACACTCTAAATAACCAATGCCTATAAGCTGACTACCATTGGATACATCCCAATATTTTAGAGATTCTGATCCTTCATAGTCCCCAGAAAAAGACAAATATTGATTGCCTGGCCTATAATCAATCAGATATGGCCTTTGTTTCTCATTTCCATCCTTGTGATTCTGAAAATCATAAATCATTTGCTTTTTATCTCCCACGGCCAATCCCCCTAGAGGTAATTCGATAAATATGTCCTTTAGTGTTTGGCCGTACACCGTTTGTACGAACAAAGGAATTAACAGTAATAATATTTTAGATATCATAGTTTCCAACCATTGCCATTACAGCGCATAGACAAAATATATACAAGATAATCAATTAAAGTAAGTCATAAAGTCCTTCTTTTTGAAAAAGGATCCTCTCTACCCTAATATCCGACCACCCGTCCTTTAATTCATAGGTAAATGTCGGTTTGTCATCCACTAATTTACAATCTATATGATAAGTTGAAATCTTCGAATGAGAAACATCTCTCAGCTCCTGAATGTGAGTTGAAATTAAAAATATGGAGCCGTCATATTTACTTCCTCTTTTGATTTGAGAGGTGTTGCTAATATTTCAGAGTTTAATAGAAATATTTGATCACCACAATAGTTTCCAATTTGCAAACTCTATACCATGCATTTTCGCTCTGCTCTGCCACCAACAGCAATCTCACTCAACCCAAGGTACTCTATCAGAAGGATAATAATCCACTTCCATAGCTTTTAACCTTTTTGCCTGCTGAGCCAAACGCAATTTATAGCCATCCCAGTCTCTAAGACCGGACGGTGACCAGCCAATCTCGGCATAGCCCATAATCCTTGGAAATAGTAAATATTCTATATCATCCATAGTTTTTATGGTCTCACTCCAAAGAGGGGCTTCTATGCCAATAATAACTTCTTTAGCAATTTCTTCATTGAGGTTCGCGGGATCCCATTGATAAGCGTCATCTACCTCAATATATGCAGCCCAGTGCAAGCCTAGCCTGCTTGCAGAATCGTACTGCATATCAAGATAAGCTTTGTGTGCTGGAGACATGATCACTTTAGCTCCTTGCTTTATACCCATTATAGTGTTTTCTGGCTCAGCCCAATACTGCACTGTAGAGCTAGTATCTAACGCTGCATTGGCTACCTCATCCCAGCCAATCATCTTTTTATTGTGAGACAATACAATCTCCTGTACTCTATTGATGAAAGGAACATAATCTTCTAAAGGTGTAACATGAGATTCATCTCCTCCCACATGAATATAGGGGCCTGGAGTCATAGCTGCCAATTCACCAATAACGTCATCAACAAATTTGTAAGTGATCTCCTTATCAGTACAAAGTGTGCTAAAACCAACCTCTGTCCCAGTGTATAATTCTGGCGCCTGACCAGAACAATTTAATTCTGGATAAGAAGAAAGCGCAGCATTAGTATGACCTGGCATATCAATTTCAGGAATAATAGTGATATACCTCTCCGCTGCGTATTGTACAATTTCTTTATAGTCTTCTTGAGTATAAAATCCGCCTTCACCGCCTCCCACTTCAGTTTTACCTCCATGTTTGGTAAGGTTCGGCCATGATTTAATTTCAACCCTCCACCCCTGATCATCTGACAAATGCAAATGCAAGGTATTCATCTTATAAGTTGATATTAAATCTATATACCTTTTGACATTTTCCTTGCTAAAGAAATGCCTTGATACATCAAGCATTGAACTTCTAAATTCATACGCTGGATAATCAACTATTTTACCTGTAGCAATGTCCCATTTATCTGTTTGAACTGATGAGGCTTCAATACTTGCTGGAAGTAGTTGTCTTAAGGTTTGAATACCTCTAAATACTCCTTCAGGATCATTGGCTGAAATGGTAACTAATTCATTTTTAACCTCTAATTCATAACCCTCCAGCCCCAACTCATTAGTGGCAGAAATGATGTTAAGATAGATTCCTAAAGAGGGTACTTTATCATTGGCCTCAATCTTTATATCGAAGCCAGTGGCTGGACCTAACTTATTAGCAAGATATTGGGCAACACTCCTCAATTCTTCATTATCATCAGAAATGTAAATGACCGTTTCCTCCGTGATACTAAAAGCACTTCCAGTGGCTTCAACAGATACCGGGATTGGGATTATGCTAACCTTGGTGAGATCTGTAGGTTCTTGTTTTTTGCAAGAAAAAGTTAGAATGGAAAAAAGAATGAAAATCAGTTTCTGCCTGCAATTTATTTTTAAAATGTTCATAAAATTGTATTGATATAATGCTTTTAGATTGAGTTAGTGTATTCAAATACAAATAAATACCTAGAATTTAAATTATAATAAGCTTAAAAAAAACTTAACACATATTTTCAAAATATTCATCTCTTTTACCTAATATTCAGCAAAAGGAATGAAAAAATTTAATCATTCCGTAAATTTAAAATCACCGCAATCTCACTCAACAATGGAGCAAAATAATTATCCTACCAAGCAT
>CAYGNU010000456.1:0-4120 GCA_964351175.1 uncultured Roseivirgaceae bacterium
ACTATAGACAAGAAACATCCCTGAGGCCAAGGCGCTTTGGGGATGTTTTTTTATATAGAAATATTCAATTTATTCGCTTCTTGAAGTAGATCATTTTTGTCGATAGGCACTACGCCAATATGCTCACAGACCAGTCCACCTCCAAGATTTGACAAAGCAGCAATAATTTTAGGGGATAAATCTAGTGCCACACACAAAGCTGCAATACTGATAACCGTATCACCAGCTCCTGAGACATCAGCTATTTCTCTTAAATGGGCAGGTATTTGATGCTTTTCATTTTTATAGTTAATGAAGACACCTCTCTCTGATAATGTGATCAAGGATCCCTCACTGCCCAGTTTTTCAATCAAAACTTCAACCGCCTTCTCTATCTCCGCTTGATCGTTCTTTTCAAAGTCTAGTTTCAGACCTTCTTTGAGCTCTTTCAAATTCGGCTTAAAAAGGGTAGTGCCTTTATAAGCTAAAAAATTTCTTTTCTTAGGATCAACAACAGTTGGTATATTTTTAGCCTTGGCCATTTCAACTGTTTTCTTTATCACATTTTTTGTAATAACTCCTTTATCATAATCCTCAAAAATCACTACCTGACAATCAGAAATTAATGATTCGATTCTTTTAAGCAGCTGGGCTTCTTCCAGTTTTGATAATATTCTATCGGTTTCTTCATCAACCCTTACCATGTGATGATGGCCGCTTAAAACTCGCGTTTTTACTGTGGTAGGACGCTCTTTACTTTCTACTATTCCCTTATCGGTAATACCATTGATAGTCAGGCGCTCTTTAAACTTGACGCTTCCTTCATCATCTCCAATAACTGCACACAGTATTGGGTTAGCACCTAATGCTTGAACATTCAATGCTACATTAGCGGCACCCCCTAATCTATAATCTCTTTTTGTAGCTCTTACAATAGGAACTGGAGCTTCAGGAGAAATCCTTTCCACTGCCCCCCAGATGTAGGCATCAATCATCACATCGCCAATGATAAGTACATTGAGTTTATCAAAAGCATTGAATATTTGATTGAAATTAGAATAAGCCATTTATGAAAGTTTGCTCAATGCTTCTTTAATCCTTTTTAATGCCTCCTTCAAATCTTCAGATGATGCTGCATAGGAGATTCTAACACAATTAGCATCCCCAAAAGCATCTCCTGTTACCAATGAAACATGAGCCTCCTCAAGAATATACAAACAAAGTTCATCGGCATTTTGAATTACTCTATTCCCTACCTTTTTACCAAAGTATTCACTTACATCTGGAAAGAAATAGAATGCGCCTGTTGGCATATTAGTTTTAACACCTGGTATATCATTCAATAAATCATAAACCAATGCTCTTCGCTCAAAATAGGCTTTTGCCATTTCTTTGGTTGGGCCCAAATCACTTGTTAAGGCGGTAAGCGCTGCTCGCTGTGCAATGGAACAGTTAGCTGAGGTAATCTGTCCCTGCATTTTATTACAACCATTAGCTATCCATTTTGGAGCGCCAATATAGCCCACTCTCCAGCCTGTCATGGCAAAACCTTTGGCAAAACCATTGACAGTTACGGTCTTATCAACCATGCCCGGAATGGAAGCCATACTAGCATGTTGACCAGTAAAATTTATATGCTCATAAATTTCGTCAGCTATAACTATTATTTCTTTATCTCTCACTACATCTGCAATCGCTTCAAGTTCTTCTTTTGTGAAAACTGAACCCGTAGGATTACACGGTGATGAATAGATTATTGCCTTTGTTTTTGGTGTAATGGCAGCTGCCAGTTGCTCAGCTGTTGCTTTAAAATCATCTTCAATACCTCCTTTTATAAATACTGGCTTGCCTTCTGCAAGCTCTATAAGCGCTGAGTAGCTCACCCAAAATGGTGAGAATACAACAACCTCATCTCCAGGATTTAATAAAGCAAACATCACATTAGCAATAGATTGCTTTGCGCCATTTGAAACAACAATATTTTCAGGCTTGTATTCAATATTATTTTCTCTTTTGAACTTTGCCACAATAGCCTCTCTCAAATCTAAGTAACCAGCTACTGGAGGATAGGAAAAGTATTTGCCTTCATCGATAGCGTTCTTAGCACCTTCTTGAATATGTTTTGGAGTCTTAAAATCAGGCTCCCCCAAACTAAGACTTATTACATCAATGCCCTGAGCTTTAAACTCTCGAGCTTTTGCTGCCATCGCTAGTGTGGCAGACTCCTCCATGTTGTTAATTCTATCAGATAAATTCATAAAAGTGCGGTATACTATTACTTCCGAGGCCAAAAATATAGAGAATGAGACTTAGTTGCTAAAAATTGAATAATTATAATTGACAGGTAAGATTAATCTTCCTGTTTGTAGGTGGTCCTGCTGACAATAGACCTTCCAAGCGTAATTTCATCTGCATATTCCAGTTCGCCTCCAATGGGAATGCCTCTGGCAATAGTACTGATATTCAAACCAAAGGCCCTTAATTTTTTTGTTAGATAAAAAGCGGTTGTATCCCCTTCCATGGTAGGGCTCAATGCAAAAATTATTTCTTTGACAGGGTCCTCAGTGTTCTCAACCCTCTTTAGCAGTTGATCAATATTAAGCTCACTAGGACCTACTCCTTCAATTGGAGAAATAACACCACCTAAAACATGATATAGACCAGTGTATTGAGAAGTATTTTCAACGGCAAGAACATCTCTGGTATCTTCCACCACACAAATTATAGATCTATCTCTTCTGTGACTGCTACAAACATTGCAAACATCAGCATCAGAGATATTCAAACACTTCTTACAGTAGGTGGTTTTAGTTCTTAAATCAACCAAAGCCTCACTTAATGAAAGTGTATTGTTCTCACTTTCTTTCAAAAGATGCAGTGCTAACCTTAATGCAGTTTTCTTCCCAATACCTGGAAGTTTAGAGATTTCTTCAACGGCTCTTTCTATAAGTTTAGATGGGTATTCCATAGATAACAAAGATAATCAAACTAATGCAGCAAAGATTAATTTGAGAAGTCAACCTTATGCAAAATTAAACCTGAAGCTGGCGCTGGTGTAAGAGAAAATTCAATATTACCGGTGCTTAACGCTTGTTTTAACTGATCGCTATTTAGATGGCCTCTACCAATCTCAAATAAAAATGCCATCATCATACGTACCTGATGTCTTCCAAAACCCGGGCCTTTAATATTGAAAATAAAACTATCATTTGGCAGAAAACTTCCTGTATATAGTTCATTCTCTACAATGCGACATTCAAATACTTTCCTGAATGTCTTTGAATGCTCGCCCGTGTTGACACAAAATGATTTAAAATTATGTTCCCCTTCAAATATGTGAGCCGCTGTCTTCATGGCATGAATATCCAGAGACTCATTTAAATAAGTAAGAATTGATGCCGCAAAAGGATGAGCCTTACCTTCAAATCCGAAAACATAATGATACTCCTTTTCCTTAGCGTTATTAATGATATTAAAGCTGGCATCTATCTCATTAACAGATAATACTCTTATATCAGCAGGCAAATTATCATTCAACAATTCCAGAAAAAGCTCAGGCATTGCTTCATAGCAAAATAATTCGAGTGCAAAATCATTTGCAGAAACCATGGCATCAGTTCTGCTACATCCCAATGTCTTAAAATTCTTGTGTTGTAAAACATAGGAGATGGTCCTATCAACCATACCTTGCACAGTCTTTATGTTTGATTGTTTCTGCCAGCCGTGGTATCTGAATCCTAAGAATTGGATTCTGATGAGGTAAAAATATTTTGTCGCAAAAAAATTATCCATGATCTATTAGCAGGTCAGACCATGAAAAAAGGGCTATATGACTCTTGCATCAATACCAGCCTCACAGATAGCTTCCTGCTTTGGCTTAAGATCTACTAGTGTACCTGTTTTAACAGTACATTTTCCTTTATAATGAATTATCCATGCACACTGTTCAGCCTGTTCAGCAGAGTGCCTACATACCTTCACCAAGGTATTAATGACATGATCAAAAGTATTGAAGTCGTCATTAAATACCACAAGATCCTTGAGGTCGCTTGTACTGACCTCCTCTAAAACATCAACCTCTTCTTGGTAGCTATATCCGAAATCCATGTAGTTTTGTTTAGTTTGCCAAAGGTAAAAAAAA
>CAYGNU010000457.1:0-4118 GCA_964351175.1 uncultured Roseivirgaceae bacterium
GTATTTGGATTAATCAAGTGGAACCAAATTCGGTTAACTATCTTTTTGGCCTTAAGTCATTAGGCATAGATATTACCAAGGTTGGAGGTTTTTTAACCTGGAACGTGGTGAGAATGCCCCTCTTATTTTTGGTTTGGATAATCTTTTTTATAGCTAGTTTGGCAGAATGTAATCGTGCTCCATTTGACTTGCCCGAGGCAGAATCAGAACTTGTTGCAGGTTTTCAAACTGAATATTCCGGCTTCAGGTGGAGCATTATTATGCTGGCAGAATATGGTATGATGTTATTGGTTAGTATACTAGGAGTAATATTATTTTTTGGCAGCTGGAATACACCCTTTCCGAATATTGGTTCTTTAAAATTAGCGGAGTGGACAGGTGGCTTACCAGGGACGGTTTCAGGGAATATACTAAGTGCATTTTGGCTTATTAGTAAAACATCTTTGATGATTTTTTTACAAATGTGGGTCAGGTGGACCTTTCCTCGAGTTAGAATAGATCAATTAATGACGTTGGGGTGGAAATATTTGACCCCTTTCGCAATATTCTTTTTATTAGTGTGTGGTGTGTGGAGATTATTAATGATTTAAGTATCTTGAAACGAAATTGAAAAATAAGACTTACATCCAACTATTATTACTAACCTTCTTTTTGTCGGTTGGACTGTTATCTCAAGCGCAAGACACCTTGCAGCTTCATAGATTCCAACAAGAATATGAGCAAGGAGATGATAGTATTAAACTCAAAATTCTAATTGACATTTTAGAATCAACAGTGCTTGACGATACGGATACAGCTTTATCACTATCTTTTAATGCATTGGAATTAGCAACCCGTATTGGCGATAGTCTGAATATGGGAGTTGCTATGAAATCAATTGCTTCTTATTATAACATATTGTCAAAGAATCAGGAGGCACTCAAATATGATATTGAAGCATTAGCGTTAATTAGAAAATATGGTGACCCTGTAATGGAAGCCAGGTATCTCAACAATATTGGAGAAGATTATTTTAATCTTGATTTATACAATGAGGCTTATGATTATTACAATCAGAGCTTAAATAAGGCAAAAGGTCTTGATGATCGCCTTCCAGAAGCCATTTCTACCTATAATATTGGTAGAGTACTTAGAGCCATGGGGCAGAATGAAAACGCTAGAGAGTATGTCATTAAAGCAATGAACCTAAGTAAAGAAATTGATGACATTCCAGGTATTGCTTATGCAAAACATGATTTAGCACTTATCTATATTTCGGAGAATAAATTTGATGAAGCACTCGAAGAACTTAAGGAGGCTTATGTTTTAAGTGATAGTCTTAGAGAAGATATTCTAACCCCTCAGATTCTTGTTAAAACTGCTACAGCTTATGATGGTAAGGGTGACTATCGCAATGCACTTAAAAATTATGATAAGGCACTAGAGTTATACAAAATGCAAAATAATAAGGGTGGCATTGGTGAATCTTATTATGGCAAAGGAAATGTTACCCTTCATATGGGTAATGTCGAAGGAGCAAAAGCCTTCTATCGGCAATGTGAAAAAATATCAAATGATATTAACGACAACGAGTTGATGATTAATTGCTACAGCGCATTATCGAGTTTATATGAGTCTAACGGGGGTTATGAAAATGCGCTTAAGTATTATAAAAATTACAAACAACTCGAGGATAGTATTTTCAGTGAAAAGAAGAAAGAGCAGTTTGCTCAAATTCAGATAAAGTATGAAACCGCGAGAAAGGATATTGAAATTGAATTATTGAATCAAAAGGAAGGCCAGCAAATTGAAAAGCTTAAAAACGAGGAGTTTATAAGAAACATCCTAGTTGTGATACTTGCTTTTACAGCGGTACTACTTTTTTCATTGTACAAAAACAACGAAAAGAGACGTAGGGTAAATGAACTTTTAATTGAACAGCAGAAGGAGATTAAATCTAAAAGTAAGGAACTCTCTGGTTTGCTTGAGATGAAGGATAAGTTCTTTTCCATAGTCTCTCACGATTTAAGATCACCCATAAATGCACTGGTAGGTATCCTTGATTTATTGCATGAAGGTAACCTAACTCAACAAGAATTAAAAGATGTCAGTTTATCCTTAAAAGTAAGACTTGACAATACAAGAAAATTATTGGATACCTTGTTGGATTGGGCCATGCTTCAGATGAATGAAATAAAAATTCAACTGGAGCATATTAACTTATCTGAAGTAGTGGAGAGTAATCTGGCTTATTTCAGAGAAGTTGGTGACAAAAAAATAGACTTCGTAAACAATGTAAAGCAAGATCAGCTAATTTCAGCTGATCGTAATATGCTTGATCTAATTATAAGAAATCTGATCTCTAATTCTATAAAATTTACCGATGACGGAGGTAAGGTAGAGGTAATTACAGAATATGGTCCTAAAAAATCCCTCATTGTTATGATAAAGGATGATGGCATTGGTATGTCAACCGATCAAATGGATAAGCTTTTTGATTCAAATACATTATACACCACTAGGGGCACGGCCAATGAAAAAGGAACTGGCCTGGGTCTAAGGCTTTGCAAAGAGTTTGTGGAACGAATGGGTGGAAATATTTGGGTAGAAAGCACCGAAGGAAAGGGTAGCACCTTTAAATTTACCATAAACAGGGCCTGAACTGCTTAACATTTCATAATTTCACGCTTCGGGATTTTAAGCTTCTGTTTTCTTATGATTTCAAGCTATTGGCAAAATATACAATCAGTATTTTCAACCTCACTGTCGGGATTAAAAACCACCTTCAAACATTTTATTGAAGCAAGACATGTGAACAAACCTGTGGGCATAAGTAGCCCAGAATATTTCAAACAAGATAAGGGAATTATGACCTTGTCTTACCCACATGAAAGTTTGCCAATACCTGATAATGGAAGGTACAAGCTCCACAATGAAATTGATGATTGTATCGTCTGTGATAAATGCGCTAAAGTATGCCCGGTAGATTGTATCGATATTGAGCCGATCAAAGCGGTGTCAGAAATTGGTAAGACCTCAGACGGCACCTCAAAGCGTATACATGCCGCAAAGTTTGATATTGACATGGCCAAGTGTTGCTTTTGTGGTTTATGTACTACAGTATGTCCAACTGAATGCCTGACCATGACTAAGTCATTTGATTTTAGTGAATATGATGTGGGAGATCATACCTATTCATTTGCAACAATGACACCATTGGAGATCCTAACTAAGAAAAAAGAGTTGCAGGAGTTTGAAGCGTCAAAGCCCAAGGTTACCCCTAAAGTTTCGTCCATTAAGACTGAAAGTGACACTGAATCTGCGAGCGAAAAAAAGAAACCAGCTAAACCTGTATTTAGACCGCGTCCAATGATTAAAAAGAAGAAAGATGGCGATGATTGAAATCTTATTCTATATTATTATCGCAGTGGCTTGCTTTTCGGCAGGCTTTATTTTATTTACTAACAATATACTATATGCAGCATTTTCATTCGTTGTTACACTGTTATGTATAGCTGCTATCTATATCTTCTCTAATGCAGAGTTTATTGCAGTATCTCAAATAATGATCTATGTAGGTGGAATTATTGTGCTTATTATTTTTGGTATAATGTTAACTGCAAAAACAAAGGATGATAAAGCCGTAGTAGGCAGTCACAACAAATTCTTAGCATTGATATCATCACTGGCTATTTTTGTTATGCTAGTATCTGTAATTGGTGCCATCAATTTTACTAAACATAAGTTGGTAAGTGGATCTAACCTTCAAAAAATAGGGGAGGGTATTATGACTGATTACCTTTTGCCATTTGAGCTAGCTGCCGTGCTTTTATTGATTGCTTTGATCGGAGCTACAGTCATAGCTTCTAAAAAGGAAGGAGGAACCACCTAATGTCCATTGAACTCTACTTCTATTTAAGCGCTTTTCTCTTTGCTGTTGGGTTAGGAATAGTTATTACCAGAAAGAACGCAATATTTGTGTTAATAGGAATTGAGTTGATGCTTAACGCAGCTAATATAAATTTCGTTGCGGTAAGTCAGTCCGAAGAAGGTCTTTTAGAAGGGGAATTTTTTGCGCTTTTTGGTATTGTTGTTGCTGCTGCTGAAGCTGGAGTCGGCCGGGCCGTTGTTTTGTTCGT
>CAYGNU010000458.1:0-4114 GCA_964351175.1 uncultured Roseivirgaceae bacterium
GTTCAGGGCCGCCCCATGAAAATCCACCACGACCTTCCTCTTTAGGCATACCATAATTGGTATATGGGTCAATAATTGAAGGGTAAACATAGTTGCCCTTCAAATCAATAACTGTATAGCCCGATGGTATAGAGATACCAGCGCCTACTTGTTCGATTTTGCCATCTCTGATAAGCATTGTGCCATTCTGAACCGAGTTTTGATAGTCAATAACTATTGTCCCGTTTGTGAATGCATAAGCTCTATCTCTATGATCGCGTACATCATTGCGCGGAAAAGTTTCCTGCGCTATTGTAACAGCGTTTAGAGAAGAGAAAAGGCAAATAAAAAGTATGAGTCTTTTCATATGATTAGGTATATTTTTTTGGAGGTGTAATTTAAAAATTCACCCCCCAATTTGAGCTATAAATTTCCATATTTTTATAAGCGGTAAATGTTAATGAAAAGGCTATTTAATTCTTTAAAAGCGGTTGAAGGTTCAATACCATTATAACTTTTTTGTAGATTGGTGATTTAAATGAACAAAGTAAACAAATTGAGCTTTTATCATCATATTACAGTAAGGTCAGAAGATATAGATCAAATGGGGCATGTAAACAATGTGGTTTATTTGAGGTATGTTCAAGAGATAGCGGAAGCCCATTGGAAATCTTTTGCTTCTTCAGAACTACAAGAACAAGTGGTATGGGTTGTTCTTCGCCATGAGATTGATTATCATAAGCCGTCTTTTGAAAGCGACCAATTGCTATGTGAGACTTGGGTAGATGAACCTAATGGTGTCAAGATGCCTAGGAATGTGGTGATTAAAAATAATGAAGGAGAAAAACTAATAACAGCTAAAACAATTTGGTGTGCTTTAGATGCTAAAACTTTCCGCCCTAAGAGAATAGAGTCTTCACTTTACAATCAATTTGTATAATTCACTTTTAAAAACCAGTTTGATTTACTTGATATTATAACTACCTTCTATCCATAAAATCAGATTATGGATAAGCGAGCCTTTATTAAAAACATGTCAGCCCTTAGCTTGGGCATCCCTTTTTCTTTGAGTCGAATTGAAAAAATTGTTGATCAAGTATCAAATATTGCCCCTGATAAGTTAGCAGGTGATGAAGAGTTCTGGGAGAAAATACGAGCGGGGTATAAACTCAAAAAGGATTATATTAATCTTGAAAATGGGTATTACTGCTTTATGCCTGAAGAAACAATGGATCATTATATTGATCATATAAGAGAGGTCAATTTACAGGGCTCATATTATATGAGAACTGTGCAGTGGGACAATCAGAAGGCTGTAACTGAAAAGTTGGCGAATGTAGCAGGATGTTCATCAGAGGAACTGATCATTACTAGAAATACTACTGAGTCATTAGACTTGGTCATAGCCGGACAAGATTGGGTAGAAGGGGATGAAGCCATATTCGCAGAGCAGGATTATGGATCAATGCAAGATCAATTTAAACTCATGGAAAAAAGATATGGCATTGTTACTAAGGTAGTATCAGTGCCTAATCACCCAAAGTCTGATGAAGAAATTGTAAAGCTGTATGCTGATGCAATCACTGAAAAGACAAAACTTCTAATGATTTGTCACCTAATAAACATCACAGGTCAGGTACTTCCTGTAAGAAAGATATGTGATATGGCTCACGAAAAAGGTGTGGAAGTGATGGTAGATGGAGCTCACGCATTTGCTCAATTGGATTTTAAATTAGATGATTTAAACTGTGATTATTATGGAACCAGTCTTCATAAATGGCTCAGCGTCCCTCTAGGCGCAGGGTTTTTATATGTAAAGAAAGAAAAAGTTAGTAAACTATGGCCTTTGATGGCCCAGTGGAAGACTCCCGTAGATGATATATTCAGATTAAATCATACTGGAACCCATCCAGTTCATACGCACTTAGCGATCAGTAATGCGATAGATTATCATAATGCAATAGGAATAAAGCGCAAAGAGGCAAGGTTGAAGTTTTTACAGAACTACTGGACTAGTAAAGTGAGAAGTGTCGATAATGTAGTTGTGAATACACCTGTAGAAATGGCTAGGCATGGAGCTATTGGTAATGTTGGCATTAAGGGAATGGAACCTCGTGATCTGGCAAAGAAACTAATGGAGGATTATAAAATTTGGACGGTATCTATCCATAGACCGGAGGCAAGTGTTTTAGGTGTTCGAGTAACTCCTAATGTCTATACAACAATCGAAGAATTGGACACTTTTGTTAGTGCAATTAAAGAGATAGCCAATATTTAGTTTATTATTCATTACTGAGAAATTTGATACCTTTTAGCAAGAAATCGATTGCGCTTTGCTCGATTATTTGGTAAGTTCGATTATGGCTAAAAAATATAAATTAGCGGTTGTTGGTCCTATTCCGCGTGACCATATAACCACGCATCGAGGGGAGGTAATAGAGAAATATGGTTGCATTACTCACCCAACCATTGGTGTTGCTCAGCTGCTTAATGGAGAGGGTACTGTTTATCCAATTTCGCATGTCAGAAAATTGGACATGCCACTCATCAAAGAAATTTTCAAAAACTATCCTGCTGTAGATTTATCTGGAGTAAGAGATGATTCAGATACAGGAGATATAATAAAGCTAAAGTTTTTAGATCAGAATTTTAGAGAAGAGAAACAAACAGCTTTTATGCTGCCCATAATGCCTACTGATGTTGAACCATTTCTTGACTGCGATGCATTTATTTTTGTACCTATTACAGATCATGAAATAGCTTTAGAGACTTTAAGCTATATAAAGAAAAATAGTAAAGGGTTAATAATTTTTGATGGGCATGGGCCAACACATACGATGACCATCAGTGGGCATCGTCATAAAAAGTTCTGGGTAGAAAGAGATCAATGGCTTCCTTTTATTGATGTTCTTAAAATGAACCTTGAAGAGTCATGGTGTACTTGGTTTAGGCATGAGTATGAAGAACATGAGCTAACTGGTAATTTGGAAGAAATTGGTCAGGATCATTTAAGACCTATGGCCGATTATATTTTGGATAGAGGACCAAAAGCATTAATAATCACAACAGATGCCACTGGCTGCAAGGTTTTTACTAAGAAAAATGGAGAACTTATTGAAGAGTTTGTTCCTTCCATCTTCATGAAAAATGTGGTGGATACTACAGGTTGTGGCGATTCATTTGCAGGTGGTTTAGGGTATGGCTTAAAGGATGGAAAAGATAACTTTACTGTAGCTGCAATGTATGCCAATGCACTTGGGGCACAGAGGACACAAGGCACCAACTTTGAAGTATTTAAGGACCTAACCGAGACTGAGGCCCTTATGCAGCTTCACTACCCAAATTTCAAATGAGTCTACCAAAAGCCTGTATTTTTGATCTTGATGGAGTTATAGTTGATACCGTGCCAGCACATTATGTTGCTTGGAAAGCTATGGCCGATGAATTGAATATACCATTTACTGAAGAAGAAAATGAACACCTAAAAGGTCTTAGCAGAACTGAATCAATGCGTAAGATTCTTGAGCTAGGGAATGTTAATAAATCAGACGATGAGATTGAAAAATATACTACAAGGAAAAATAACATCTATGTTGAGATCATTTCAAAGATGACTCCTCAAGATATTTTACCCGGAGTACTCGATTTTATTCAACTGTTGAAAGATAATAATGTGGCCATTGCCATAGGATCATCAAGTAAAAACACACCTACTATTTTAAAGGCTGTCGGATTGGATACTACTTTTGATGCTGTTGTGGACGGAAATCAAGTGACGCATTCTAAGCCCGATCCAGAAGTATTTCTAAAAGGAGCAACCAAGCTTATGGTTAAGCCTGAAGATTGTGTTGTTTTAGAAGATGCTATATCAGGCGTTGAAGCTGCCAAGAGAGGAGGTATGAAATGTGTTGGGGTAGGCGATCCTGAAGTTTTAAAAGCCGCTGATGTTATAGTGCCAGACTTAACTAAATTAAATCTAGAGATTTTAAGAAATTTATAAATGAAGAATTATATCAAACATGACCCATGGTCAATTATAGAGGAAGGATTTGATCCTAGACTCAACCAAATATCAGAGAGTATCTTTAGTATTGGAAACGGAATGTTTGGCCAGCGCGCCAATTTTGAAGAGAAA
>CAYGNU010000459.1:0-4097 GCA_964351175.1 uncultured Roseivirgaceae bacterium
GGGCTGTTGTAACACTAACCACTGTTGGGTATGGCGATATTGCACCGGGAACAATCTTGGGGCAGGTAGTTGCTACAGCAATAATGATACTCGGCTATGGAATTATAGCAGTACCAACGGGCATTGTCTCCGCTGAAATTTCTTCTCAAAGTAAGCGACTTCAAGAACAAGAAAAGAACTGCCCTCGTTGTGGAGCAATTGGACACAAAATGGAAGCGCGGTATTGCTACCAATGTGGTGAATCATTTTTCAAACCAAAACAATAAGTTATGTCTTTAACTTTTAGCATATTATATGGATCTGTTCGTGAAAAACGACTTGGCATAAGAGCGGTTAAGTTTATTGATTCACTATTGAAAGAAAGGGGTCATAAGGTGATCATACTAGACCCTTTAGAACTTCCTCTACCCTTCCTAGACAAAATGCACAAAGAGTTTGAAAAAGGTCAGGCGCCAGCGAATATGCAAAAGATAGCCGATAGCCTGAATGCATCGGATGGGTTTGTAATAGTGACTGGTGAATACAATCACAGCATCCCCCCTGTGCTGAAAAACATGCTTGATCACTTTCAGAAAGAATACTTTTTTAAACCAAGCGGTATCGCGGCCTATTCAGCTGGGCAATTTGGAGGTATGAGAGCGGCAGTTCATGTAAGAGCGATATTGGCAGAGCTAGGCACACCCAGTATTCCTATTATTGCTTCATTTCCAAAAATTCAAAAAGTGCTTGATGAAGAAGGTCAGGCTATTGAAGAATATTATATCAAATCAACTAATAAGTTTTTAGATGAATTGGAGTGGTATGCTGAGGCTTTGAAAAGTCAGAGAAACAAAGGATTACCATAATAAAAAACAATCATTGAGCTGGTGCGAGCCTTTGGCTCATATTTAACTATGTAAGCTAACTTGGTTGACGTAAAGTCCGAGCTGCAAGGTCGAACTAGCTGGAAACTCTATTATTTATACCCAAAACACCCCTATAGTCCCCTCAAGGGGACAACTTTCTGCCATAGCACTAAATCTACAACCTGTATAAACATATTTTAGGACGAGTCAGTGACAATTCCTCCGTTGAGGGGGTCAGGAGCCTGTTTAAGATTATTTCCAAATAATATCGGCATAAAAAAAGAGGCTGCTCTTTCGAGACAGCCTCTTTGATATGAATACCTAAATGGTTTCAACCATTTAATAATTAACTTTCAATCTTACCATATTTCTCTGCCCAAACACCTTCAAGTTCTTCTAGGCTCTTACCTTTAGTTTCAATCACGTACTTTTTAGTGAATACAATTAAAACAATAATACATATTCCAAATACAAAATAAGGCATTGACTTGTTCCATGCTCCTGAAACGTTGGCCTCACTTTCGGCCATTATTGGAAACATTTGAGAAACCAGATAATTACCACCCCACTGTACTGCTACAGCTACAGACATGGCCGTACTTCTTACGCTATTTGGAAACATCTCCGCTAATAACACCCATGTAACAGGTCCCATACTCAAAGCGAATGAACCGATAAACATCAAAACTCCTATTAATGAAATAATTCCAACCTGCTCAAAATAAAGTGATCCACCTAGTAATATAAATCCTAAAAGCATTCCATAACTACCAAATAAGATTAAAGGTTTTCTTCCTAACCTATCTACAGTGTACATGGCCACGAAGGTAAAACCAAAGTTTACGGCTCCTAGTAGTATCTGCTGAGCCAATATATCTTCCTGATTAAAGCCTAAAGCTTTTTCAAAAATATCACCGCCATAATACAAAACCGCATTGATACCTGTAAACTGTTGAAGTAACGATAGTGCTGAACCGATTAATACAATTGGTAAGACGGCACTTTGCCATACGGATGGACTTTTAGCTTTTGTATTTAACTCTCTTTTTAACGAATGCTTAATCTCATCAATTTCCTTTTGAGCCGCTTCATGCTCATGCAGGCGATTCAACACTTTTAATGCTTCCTCCTCTTTACCTACCATTACAAGCCACCTTGGACTTCGAGGGATAAAGAAGGTTAAACCAAGGAATAAGAAACAGGGTATGAGTTCCGACCAGAACATCCATCTCCATCCTTCAGATATATTTTCTTCAGGTGTAAATTTGTTACCTATGAAATAAGTAGCCAAGAAAACCACAAAGAAACCTGTTACAATGGCCAATTGATAAAAAGACACCAAAACACCTCTTCTGTCCTTAGGTGCAATTTCAGCAATGTAAGTAGGTGCGGCCATTGATGCTAACCCGATTCCGATACCACCAATAATTCTAAAAATCACCAAAACAGTAACCGTTTCTGGAAGTACTGATGGCATACCTGATCCCCATGCAGAGATGGTAAACATAATAGCAGAAATAATAAGACTATTTTTTCTACCAATAGTCTTAGTCATATAGCCTGATGAAATAGCCCCCACAAAGCAACCTATAAGCGCACTGCTCACTACCCAGCCCTTCATGGCTGATTCCAATTCAAAGTATTTACTAAAGAAAAATTGTGTTCCGTTGATTACGCCTGTGTCGTAACCAAACAAAAGCCCTCCTAAGGCCGCTACTGAGGTTATCAGTATTAATAATCCGTTTTTAGACATAGTTATAGTGTAGTTAAGTTAGTTCTTATAAATTCGGACATAATCAATTTCCATTCGCTGGGGCCAAATAGAATCGTCCACTCCATACTTTCCTCCCCAGTTTCCACCTACAGCAATATTCAGCAATAGATGAAATTTTTGATCAAATGGCCATGATTTTGAACCTTGCCCATCATTAGTAAATATATTATAAATTTTATCATTAACCATGAACTCAATGCTATCAGAGGTCCAGTTGATAGCATAAACGGCAAACTCCTCGGAAATCGATTGTATCAAAATAGAATCCCCTTTTTGAGTGCCAATACCATGATTGTAAGCTTCTGTATGAACGGTGCCATGCATATTGCCGTGGTCAAATCCAACGTGCTCCATAATATCTATTTCACCGCTTTTTGGCCAACCTCCATATTTCCTTTCTGTTGGTAACATCCATATAGCTGGCCAAGTACCTTTTCCTTTAGGGATTTTTGCTTTGATCTCTATCTTCCCATATTTCCAATCACCTTTATTTTTACTCAACAGTCTGGCGGAAGTATAGGGTCTAAGGCTATCGCTTCTATCTTTAAGGGCCTCAATAATCAACTTACCATTCTCTACTCTAATATTTTTGGATGCAGAAGTATAATGCTGAAGTTCGTTATTACCCCAACCACATAGGTTTGGACAACCATCTCCCAAATCGTAAGTCCATTTTGTCGAATCTGGAGGACCTGAATAATCAAATTCATCATTCCATATTAATTCAAGCTCATTGCTCGTTTTATCATTCTGCATGTCTTTATCTTTTTTACCATCACATGAAAAAACAAAAAAGCAGCAAATTAAAAATGCATTTATACTATGAGATGATTGCATATTAATTCAGGCTAAATTTAGTTTTCTGAAGCTCTGTTGAATTAGTGCCAACGAATAATTCAAAATCGCCAGATTCAGTACCATAGGACAAATCCTTTCTGTAGAATGAAAGGTCTTTTTCGGAGATTTCAAAATCTACTTTTACACTTTCTCCAGCTTTTATCATTACCTTCTTAAATCCTTTCAGTTCCTTAACAGGCCTAGTAATACTACCGACTACATCTCTTATATAGAGCTGAACAACCTCTTCTCCATCTACATCACTAACATTTTTAACTGTTACTGATGCTGTTAATTTTTCACCTGAATTCATTTCTTTTTTATTTAATGACACAGAAGAATATTCAAGGTTGAATAACTCAGCCCATAACCGAAAGGATACAATGCTGTATACTCCGAATCAATATAATGACTATAAAAGACCAAATCTGGCGCTGAGCTTGGTCTACCTGTTACTTTGTGATTGTAATAGGTGGGTATATGACCTGTGCTTCTTGGGAAACTCATTGTCAGCTTACCGGAAGGATTATATTTACCAGTAAGAACATCGGCAATAGAATGACCAGCCATTGACCCTAAATGCCACGCTTCCACTATTGCCGGGATATTTTCCGCCTCCCATGTAATAGTCAGAGGTCGAC
>CAYGNU010000460.1:0-4086 GCA_964351175.1 uncultured Roseivirgaceae bacterium
TCAGATTGTTCTTATTCTTTGTCTTAATTAATTAATTCACCAGAACTTAAATTAAAAAGCATGAAATTTCCTTCGTTAGAAGTTGTAGAAAAAGTGTTTAAACCAAAAGATACTTTATTCATATCATCTTTAAACCAAACCCTCTTAAGGCTATCTAAATCATAAGCCTCATAACTTAGAATCTTGGCATTTGCATCGCTATCATAGTTTTTAAAAACAACTACACGATTAGAAATATGAGCTGTTGACGCCCACCATTTTTCATCTAATGTTATCGGCCCCTGAATTTTATTGGAATAAAAATCATAGATAAAGAAGGATAAGGTCATTTGTTCATCATTCCTGATTTCCAAAACCATTTTGCTGCCTGTCTGATTAGGCAGCATGTTCCAAATCTTACCATCAAAGGCTTGGGAAAAGTTAAGACTTAAGTTTCTCGACAATCGTATTAATTATTTAATTTAGACAAAAATACATGGTATGGGTCGGTTAAAAAGTTTTGTGATTATTATTTGTTTGCTTATTCAGGTAATGGAGATCAATCAGGGCGTCAGTCAAGATGAGAAACCCAAGGTAATGGTAATGGAGATTAAGTCTGAAATTGACCCTCGGACAAATCACTATGTAAAATTAGCTCTAGAGCATGCCGAGTCGATAGAAGCTGATTATGTGATTATTGAAATGGATACTTATGGTGGTATTGTCACTGATGCCAAAGATATAGTTGAAAATATTCTTGATTTCGAAAAACCAATTTGGGTTTTCATCAATAAGGATGCTGCCTCTGCAGGTGCCCTTATTTCTATAGCGTGTGATAGTATTTATATGAATGCAGGAGCTAATATTGGAGCTGCCACAGTAGTGACCCAAGATGGAGCAGCGGCCCCTGATAAATACCAATCATACATGCGCAGCACTATGCGTTCAATAGCAGAAGAAAAAGGTAGAGACCCAAAAATTGCTGAGGCAATGGTCGATCAGACCATAGAAATTGATAGTGTCACAAAAGCTGGTCAGGTAATAACTTTCTCAACTTCTGAAGCCATTAAATTTGGTTTTTGTGAAGCGAAAGTTTCAAGCATAGAAGAAATATTAGAACGCAACAAAATAGAGGACTATGAACTGGTAAAATATGAGTTGAGTACCACGGATAGTATAATAGAGTTCTTTCTTAACCCCTTCATAAGCGGTATTCTGATTATGGTCATTGTTGGAGGTATTTGGTTCGAGCTTCAAACGCCTGGAGTGGGATTTCCAATTGCAGCATCACTCATAGCATTAGTCTTATACTTTGTACCTTATTATATGACTGGTCTTGCCGAGAACTGGGAAATTATTGCCTTTTTTCTTGGGCTAGTGCTCATTGGGCTTGAAGTCTTTGTCATACCAGGATTTGGTGTTGCAGGAATATTGGGAATAACGCTTACCATAGGTTCCTTGGTTTTAGTGATGCTCAACAATGATGCTTTTGATTTCACTTTTGTTGAGTTTGATAGTATTCTTATTGCAGTTGTTGTGGCAAGTGTTGGTGTTGTTGGTGGCCTCATACTATTATTTATTGTTGGTGTAAAAATGACAGACTCTAAATTCTTTGCAAGAGTTGCGCTCACAGAAACAATGAACCGATCTGAAGGGTATACTAGTAGTTTCAATGACAAAACTATTGTTGGTAAAACTGGAATAGCTCATACAGTATTAAGACCAAGTGGTAAGGTGTTGATTGATGGAGAAGTTTACGATGCTTACACGAGAGGAGATTACATCGATAAAGACCAAAAAATTATTGTAACTAGTGAAGAAGGAACATCATTAAAAGTGAAACTGAAAGATTGATGAAGATACTTGGTGTTATTCCGGCAAGGTATGCCTCCACTAGATTTCCCGCAAAGGCGCTAGCTGACATTGGAGGAAAGCCTATGATACTACGAGTATTTGAGCAGGCCTCAAAAGCCAAGCTATTAAGCAAAGTGGTGGTTGCCACCGACCATAAAGAGATTGCAGAGGCAGTAAAAGGCTTTAAAGGCAATTATTGTATGACAAGTCCTGACCATCAAAGTGGTACAGATAGATGTCAAGAAGTAGTTGAAAAAGAAAGTGAATCTTTCGATTACATTATTAACATTCAGGGCGATGAGCCATTTATTGACCCAATACAAATAGATCTATTAGCTGAACTATTAAATGGAGCAACTGAACTAGGAACACTAGTTAAAAAAATAGACCATACCACAGAAATCTTTGACCCCAATGTTGTTAAATGTGTATTCAACTCGAACGATGAGGCCATGTATTTCAGTAGATCCTCTATCCCATATTTAAGAAATCACTTAAAGGAAGATTGGTTAAAAAATCAAGACTTTTTCAAGCATATCGGAATCTATGGTTATAGAACCGACATTCTTAACAAAATTACCAAATTGCCATTATCAAGCTTTGAAAAGGCTGAATCTCTAGAGCAATTAAGATGGCTTGAAAATGGATATAAGGTTAAGGTGGCCATTACAGATATACAATCTTATGGTGTTGATACCCCTGAAGATTTAGAAAAGCTAAAAGATTTTTATTAACACAATAATCCATGTATTTTCGCCCTGCAAATGATGTAGCGTGAGATTTAGATTATTTTTAATCCCATTTTTTCTTTTACCACTAGCACTTAAAGCACAGTTTACTCCAGGGCTAAATAAGACCTTAGGACTGGAAATGCATGCCGGATTTGCATATGAGCATAAGCCTCAAATCAGTCATTTAATTACTCGCCACCCCGTTGGATTCAGAATTACCTATGATAAGAAGGTTTATGGAGGAGAGCGATGGGAACAGCGGTATAACTTTCCTGATCAGGGAATGACTTTTGTCTATATGGATTATCGCAACCCTGCATTAGGAAAAACATTGGCACTTATCCCTCATATTAACTTCTACCTAAGAGGAAAAAGAGAAGCAAAAAGTCAGCTGAATTTTAAAATGGGTTTTGGTTTAGGGTATACTACCACCAAATATGATCCTATTACAAATAATCAGAATAATGTAATAAGTACTGACTTAACTGGCGCAGTACTTTTCCAGTTTGGATATCAATATAAGCTAAATGAAAGAATGTCATTAACTACATCACTTTCAGTTACACACTTTTCAAATGGCTCGATGAAGAAGCCTAATTCTGGCATTAATATTTTTTCTAATAACACTGGGTTAAACTACATGATCAAATATAAACCTACAGAATACACTTATAACGATGAGCCAAAGATTGAAAACAAGTCTATAGGAGCTTCCATTACACTTACTGGTGGTGCTCATGAGAGTTTAAAAATTGGAAGTGGTACAAAACCATTCTTTGTTCTTTCAGGTCTTATGGATAAGCAACTCAACCACAAAAGTAGATTAGGTTTAGTGGCAGAGTGGTTCTATTCGGCCTCATTAGCAGATGAAGTGAAGTATGATGACCAAAACAAAGGAAAGGATACTAATAGAATAGGAATTGCTTTAAGTCATGAATTAATGATTGATAAATTTTCTGTAATGACCCAGTTGGGATATTACGTGTATGATCCATATCATCCATTTCAAAAGATCTATTTACGACTGGGTTTGAGAAGATACTTTACTGATCGTTTTTATGCATCGTGTGGCGTAAAATCACATAGCGCTAAAGCTGAAGCTATGGAATTTGCCGTTGGATACAGAATCAAATGAAAAAGTTAATTATCATATTGACCATTATTGTACTTTTTGGGTGTGATAGTGATAATTCACCAGATTGTCTAAAATCTACTGGAAATGTGATTAGTAAAGATTTTGATCTTTCTGACTTTGATATGCTAACAATCAATAACGAATTTAAAGTTTACATCACACATGGAACAGAACAAAAGGTCAAACTAAAGATTGGTGAAAATTTACTCAACGATATCACACTTGAGGTAATCGATGGCGAGTTAATTGTTAAAAATAATGCTGGCTGCAAATGGGTAAGATCATATGATTTTCCAATATTAGAAATAACCAGTAATGACATCAATTTTATTGAAATAATAGGTGGAAGTGAGGTTTATTCTGTGAACACCTTGAGCTATCCTTCCT
>CAYGNU010000461.1:0-4085 GCA_964351175.1 uncultured Roseivirgaceae bacterium
CCGCAGAACCAGTCCATTTTGCTGATGACCCATTTTGTCTGACATTGATCAAGAGACAGTGGCGTTACCGCAATTCGGTCCTGGAACTTTTCGGGCAGGGCATCAGCGACGGCAAGACAAGCTTCCTCGTCGGACTCATAATGCCCTATCGGTTGCATAACGTGAGGGATTAGGGCGACCTTGTGCTCGGTATTCTCTAAAATCCAAGTGATGAACTCATGCAACGATCGACGATAATCCGCCTTAAATCGATAGTGCTTTCGCGCTTTTTCTGGGTCTTTGAAGATCAATCCGTTAACATTGATACCAATCATGGGCTGATCGCTGCTTAACCAAGTTCGAATCTTTTCTGGAAGCAGGGTGGAGGCATCTCTGGTCGAAAGTCCGAATGCGACATCCACACCACATTGATGACGGTCGGGGTCAAATTCATCGTCAAGAAGGCCTTTCAGTATATCGAAGCTTCTTGCGTCACGTGCGAAGCATAAGGCTGCGGCCTTCACCGCGGTTGCCGCGTTCTCTCTGATGTCTGGATTAGCGTAGGGGCCGTAGGTTTGCGGCGGAAGTATCAAAGGCTTTCTCAAGGCCTTTGCGATCCGCATTGGGAGAACGATCGTCTTATAACGCTTACGGCCATAGATGTCGCTGAAGCTGTCGCCACCGGAGATATTCAGGAATGCATCGCAGGAGTTCAACAATCGCAACATAGGATGCAAGGTCATGAATGGCCAACCAAGTTTGGCGCAGAGAAACATCACGGATAGGTTCTCCGGGCGATAAACTCGCTTACCAGAGCGAACGCCGGCGAGTGTGACAGAAACCTTTTTATTCTCAGATACCCAGATAGTCCCAAGGCGAATACCAAGGCTATTGTCGAAGACAACGAACTCAATCTCAGGGACTCTTTCGGATAATCCGTCCAAAAGTGCAGCCAACAAGGCGGAAACGCCCATGTTCATAGTGTCCGGCGCGGCGCCGAAAATTGCGACCCTAGGCATGGACCTGATCTCACCTGGTTGCGAAAACGAATGGGTTATAAAATAGGGTGCCTAGAAAGCCGAATGCAATCAACAAGCGCCCCGTCTCCAACCTTTTAATCGAGTTGCAATCCTGCAGCAAAGGCACGCAGATTCCCTCGAGAGGCGATAGCGCTAATGCCGTGGACTGAACCGATTTGACATCATAGTCTCTGACGAACCTGAACAGCCTGCCGATATGCCTCGGCACCGCCATAGAGCAGGGGCACTACAAGAGCAGCCGAAAAGTAGGCCAATTGAATCATGGACAAAAATTTCACCAGACTGGACATCATGTTTGGCATTGTAATAGTCACCTACAATTCAGCGGACGTAATAAAAAATTGCCTGAATAGCCTCGCTGAAGCCGGCTTCTCGAATATCAGGGTTCTTATCTGCGACAACGCGTCACCCGATGACACCATTGATCGGATACACAGTTGGTCTCGTGATCGGGGGATACTGATCCATGAATGGTGTCTTGAGGGCGATAAATGGCCTGAGTTCAATGACATTAACGAAGTCACAATTCTTCATACAGGTGCAAATCGCGGGTATGCGGGCGGAGTTAATGCTGGACTTTCAATGCTGTCGAAATTCCCGCAGATCACCCATTTTTGGATCCTGAATCCGGATACTGAAGTGGACCCGAATTGTCCGTCAGCGTTTGCGGCAGCGATTGCTTCTGCTGGACGTTTCGGGTTGATGGGGGGGCGTGTACAATATCGAGATGAGCTAGGCCTTGTTCAGTCCGATGGCGGTCAGGTTAGTCGGTGGTTTGGTGTTTGTCGGAACATAAACCAAGGAATTTCTCCCAGCACTGCCACTGCTCCCGATCCATCAGAACTCGACTTTATCTCTGGTGCCTGTTTAGTCGCTTCACGCCATTTCTTTGAACGGGTAGGCCCGATGAGGGAGGATTACTTTCTGTACTACGAAGAGGTGGACTGGGCGTTCCGTCGCGGTGACCTTCCACTCGTGACCTGCAAGGACGCCTTAGTCCATCACCTTGGAGGTACCGCTATAGGCAGTGGGGCCTTCAATCGCCGTGCATCGGCGTTCTCGAACTACTTCAACTACCGAAGCAGGCTCCGGTTTGTGGCAAGATTTTTTCCACTTAGGCTTCCTTTTTCTTACCTTTATTCAATTTCAAAAGTGTTTCAGTTATTGTTGTTGTTCGCAGTCGAAGAGGCGTATGCGATATTCTGCGGATTGCATCAATTGCATCCGCCGAAGACCGTTTCCAGCCGATTGTCGTCCGATGCACTATCGAGATTATCAGGGAACCGAAAAAGAAGCCGTCAAATTTAAGAGAAGTGCAAGGCTTTTCGGTCTTACTAAGAACCTCGCTATGCGTTTGTCGTTATGCCGGGTCATATGCAAGTTGCCCAAAAACTTGGACAGCGCTTCCAGTTCCGTATATTAACCCATACGACTAACAAACCCCCGGAAAACTGGGGGCTGTGACTCTTTTGCGCGTATGAACTCAAGGCTGCCAACTATAGGGTGTCGTAAGTCTCATGATAGTAAATTGGATTATCTGGAAATGGCTGAGTGGATATCTCAAGGTTGCGCTCGCTGTAGTGACTATTGCCATTGCAGCCACAGCCTGCGACTCGCCTGAGGAACGCCTCCAATCCCACTACGAAAGTGGTGCAGAACTTCTTGCCGATGGCAGCTTTGATAAAGCTTCGCTCGAGTTCCGCAATGCTCTGCAGATCAATGGCGATCACGTTCCGTCCCTGTATGCCCTGTCGCAGATCGAGGAACGGCGCGCCAATTGGCCTGCGGTCCGAAACCTGCTTGAGAAGATCATCGACCTGGATTCGAACCACCTGGGTGCGACCATCCGTCTTGGCCGAATGATGTTGCTTGGCGGTCAGATCGACCGCGCGCTCGAACTCAACAACAAGGCTTCGAATATCGACGCCAAAGCGGTGGATTCACTCACCTTCAAGGCGGCGGTTCTTTTGAATCTGGATGATCCGCAGGGCGCCTTGGCGGCGGCGAATGAAGCGTTGCAGACGGATCCGAAGAACATCGACGCAATTTCCGTACTGGCCGCGGAACGCATGGCCGCCGGCAAGATGCGCGAAGCCATCGCCCTTCTCGACACCGGCATCAAACAGGACGAACGCAACGTCGCACTCCAACTGATCAAGATCCGGGCACTCGCCTCTCTCGACGCGGTGGATGAAGTGGAGGTGGTCCTCGACCGATTGATCGAACTTTATCCTGATACCGATGCGTTCAAGACCAGTCTCGTCAACTTGTATCTGCGTCAAGAAAAGGTCGATGCCGCCGAAGCGGTGATGCGCGACAAGGCCGATGCGAATCCCGGAGACTTCGATGCCGCCCTGGGCGTTGTCCGGTTCCTGAACACGGTGCGCGGCCCTGAAGAGGCGATCAAGGAACTGAACACCCTTATCGGGAAGGCGGACGGGAATGCGCCTCGTTTCAGGATGGCCTTGGCGCAGTTGTACTTCAGCCAGCAGGACAACGAAAAAGCGAAGCAAGTTCTGAATGACCTCCTTGCCTCCGATGCAAGTGCTGAAGACAAGCTGACGGCGAAAAACCAGATGGCCGAAATGGCTCGTTTGGCGGGTGATTTCGACGAGGCAAAAACAGTCCTGGCGGATATCTTCAAAGAGGATTCGAAGAACGTGGGGGCCCTGATGACGCGGGCGGCAATTCGGAATGCGGAACGGAATTTCGACGACTCGATTATCGATCTTCGGACGGTTCTGCGCGACGAGCCGGATTCCTTGAGGGCGCTTGTCCTGCTTGGTTCCGCGTATGAAGGCAACGGTTCGGCGGAATTGGCGGACGACCAGTATACGCGCGCGTTCCAGGTCGCGAACGGGGCGTCCTCGATCGGTTTGCCCTTCGCCAATTTCCTCGCGCGACGCGGCAATCTGGAGCGTGCCGAACAGGTACTGTCCCAAGTCGTCCAAGTCGAGCCGAACAACGTCACCGCTTACCGAGCCTTGGCCCAGACCCGCATCAACCTGCGTGATTGGGGCGGCGCGGAAGAGGTCGCCGAGCGGCTTCGGCAATTGCAGGACGAGG
>CAYGNU010000462.1:0-4042 GCA_964351175.1 uncultured Roseivirgaceae bacterium
TAAAAGAGCAGTACCGTATGAATGATGCTATCATGCAGTTCTCCAGCGATTATTTCTACAAAAATCAGTTGAAGGCCAATGCTTCTGTAGCCCATTGGACAGTATTTCAAGGTGATACACCCATTGAATTTATCGATACTGCTGGCACTGGTTTCTTCGAAAACGTTGATAGTGAAACAAGAAGTAGCTATAATGAAGAAGAAGCCAACTTACTTCAAAAGCATTTCAATCAGTATGTAGAAAATCTTGATGCAATGGATCATTTAAAAGATGTTGAAAATATTGGGATCATTTCCCCCTATAAAGCACAAGTGACCAGACTGAAAGAAATGTTTGGTGTAGAAGGTGCTATCCATGAAAAATTGAAAGGTAAAGTGGTGGTAAATACCATTGACGCCTTTCAAGGACAAGAAAGAGATATTATTTATATCAGTTTAGTTCGCTCTAATGAAAGAGGTGAAATTGGCTTCCTTGCTGATACCCGTAGAATGAATGTAGCTATTACTAGAGCCAGAAAGAAACTGGTACTTATTGGTGACAGCGGAACGATAGGTCAAAACCCGTTCTATGCCGCTTTTTTAGATTACATAAATGAGAAAGGTTTTTACAGAAGTGCTTATGAGCTAATGAGTTAAAAACTACTATTTAAGGTAAAAAATTACATTGGCTGCAAATATTTCATTAGGTGTTTCGGCTTAATCCTCAGCATGATTATATTGCATAAAATAAATCTCAAAAATCATGTTGTCTAGGCTCCTTTCTATCATACTTGTACTATGCTGTTTCAGTGGTTACAGCCAAATTGAAAAATCTATTCTTTATGAAGTTTCCGGTAACGGACTGGAAAAGCCCTCCTACTTGATGGGTATCGTAAATTTTCTGCCTGCAGATCAGTTCACGGTTCCATCAGCAGTGAAAGAAGCAATGGCAAAATGTGAAGTGTTCGCCACAAAAACAGAAAACGATCGTAAAACTCAGAAGAAATTTACTGAAGCAGTTAAAATACCTAATGGTGGTTGGATCAATGATTATTTAACAGATGATGAGTTAAACCAGCTGCGTTTATTATTACTGCTTGACCTTGAAGTCAAAGAACATGCTTATCATGATTTCTATAGCAGGCTGCAGCCCATTATTTTAGTAACTACCACGGCAGCACTTCATTTAAAAGAAAATATAGTTTACACGGAGCAAAAGCTTCATGACATTGCAAAAGAAAATAAGCTAAAAACTGAAGCACTAGGAACTATTCAAGAAGAGATTGAAGCGTTCAAAAGATTTCCTATAGAAGATCAAGTTGAAGCACTTAAATACACAGTAACAAATTTTTATGAGCATATTAATGACTATCAAAAAATGGTTGATGCTTATATAAAAGATCAGGATCTTGAAGTTGTGAAAAATCAAACTTTTAAAGCTACCAATGAAAGTAAATCTTTTAAAACTGTTTACTACGACTCACGGGCATTGCAATGGCTTCCGGAAATAGAAAGGTTGATGCGTAATAAACCTACTTTTATAGCCCTTGGAGCACCATACCTGGTAGGTAACGTGAGTTTAATTCAACTTCTAAGAACAAAAGGTTTTGACGTGAAACCGGTTAGTGTTAAATTTTAAGTGACGCTTATCTTCTCATTCAATCTTCCATCTTATGAAAAATATTTTGATATGCTTATCATTAGCAATTATGGCTATCTCTTGTAAAAAAGAAGTTCCCGAGTATAATTCATATGCTGAATATCCAGCCACAACTGATATCAATCTGTGGCCAGAATATTCACCTTCTTCTACCACGTTTAAATTGTGGTCACCTGCAGCTGAAGAAGTAAATCTTTTGTTTTATGATAAAGGTGATGGTGGTGAGGCGACTTCGACAATGTCGTTAGAAAGTGATGCCGATGGTTTGTGGCAGACATCTATAAAAGGCGACCTTCATGGACAATATTATACTTTTCAGGTAAAGTCTGAGGGACAGTGGCTGGATGAAACACCAGGTATTTATGCTCAAGCTGTGGGTGTAAATGGTATGCGTGGCATGGTCTTAGATCTTGAAAAAACCAATCCTACTAACTGGTCAGATGATAAAGGACCAGCTATTAACAAACCAAATGAAGCCATTATCTACGAACTTCATGTTCGTGATATTACTATAGATAAGAGTAGCGGCTCTTCGTATCCAGGTAAGTTTATTGGGTTGGTTGAAGAAGGAACGACTGGTCCAAAAGATATAAAAACAGGCATTGACCATATTAAGGAATTAGGAGCAACACATGTTCACCTGCTTCCATCTTTTGATAACTATTCTATCAAAGAAGATCAATTGGATAGTCCACAATACAATTGGGGATATGATCCACAAAATTATAATGTGCCTGAGGGCTCTTTTTCCACTGACCCTTTTAATGCCGATGTTCGAATTAAGGAGTTCAAGCAAATGGTTAAAGGTTTCCATGATAATGGTATTGGGGTAATACTAGACGTAGTGTACAACCATACTGGAAAAACAGAAAACTCTAATTTCAATCTTGAGGCTCCTGGATACTATTACCGGCAATGGGACGATGGAAAATGGTCTGATGCTTCGGCCTGTGGTAATGAGACTGCTTCTGACCGACCAATGATGCGCAAATTTATCATTGAGTCTATTTTATATTGGGCCAAAGAGTACCATCTAGATGGGTTCCGCTTCGATCTAATGGGCATCCATGATATTGAAACCATGAATGCCGTTGCTGAAGCTGTAAAAAAGGTAAATCCAAATATTTTTATTTATGGCGAAGGATGGACGGCAGGCGACTCTCCCCTTCCAGAGCCAAGTCGAGCATTGAAAAAATACACCCAAGAAATGCCTCAGGTCAGTGCTTTTAGTGACGACTTGAGAGACGGTTTAAAAGGATCTGTCTTTGATGATTTGGACACAGGTTTTGTAAGTGGTAAAAAGAATATGGAACAGTCTATAAAGTTTGGAATAGTAGGTTCTATAAAGCACAAGCAAATTGAGTACAAAGAAGTCAACTACTCTAATTCACCATGGACAACAGAACCGTGGCAAGCGGTGTCTTATGTATCATGTCATGACAACCATACTGTATATGACAAGCTAAAAATATCTAAACCTGAATCTAGCATAAATGATATCATTGCCATGGATAAGTTAGCTAATGCCATTGTACTTACTTCACAAGGTATGTCATTCATTCACGCAGGTGCAGAAATGCTGAGAACTAAAGGTGGTGAGCATAATTCCTACAATCTTCCTGATAGTATCAATAAAATTGACTGGAACTGGAAAGTGGACAATAAGGCTGTTTTTGATTATTATAAAAATCTTATATCACTGAGAAAAAATCATCCGGCTTTTTACATGCCTACTGGTCAAATGGTAAGAGAAAATTTGAGCTTCATTGAAACTGAGTCTGGAATAGTAGCTTTTACTATCAGCAATAATGCTAATGGCGATAGCTGGAAAGATATTTTGGTGATTTATAATGCCAACGAAAAAGAAGCGAATGTAGGTGTTATTGGAGAGTGGAGTGTTGCAGTCAAAGAAGACGTATTTAATGAAACCGGAATTGAGAAGGTAAAGGGAAAAGTGACAGTGCCTAGGCTTTCAATGTTGGTTGGGTTTAGAAAATAGTTGATGTTATGGGATTACTTATTGGATCTATGGCAAACTTTAAGCTTCAATTTTTCCTTCTAATTATATTCTTGTTGTTTACCCAAAACTCATTTGGGAATGATCAACTAAATGAAAAATTCCAACAATCTAATTTTGTGGCACTTGTTCGCATACCAAATCAGTCGTCTAGTAATTCCATTCACGTTTTTTTAGAGGTTATTCAGAGCTTTAAAGGAGATATGAAAGGGGCACACTTCCCTGAAAATTATTTTGATAAAAATGACCAAAAGGAATATATCATTTTCGCAAAATTCAGAGGACATATATTTGAGGAATTGATATTAGTAATTGCGCGTAATGAGGCATTTAATGAGACAAAGGAGTTTCTTAGGATGCAGCCCTGTTGTGTTTTAGGGGGCGCGT
>CAYGNU010000463.1:0-4033 GCA_964351175.1 uncultured Roseivirgaceae bacterium
GAGTACTTATTAGAATGGTAAAAGCATATAAGAGCGGAGAATATAAAGGGATTAAGCTTCAAAATGTTCTTTTAATAGTGGCCGCTTTGGTTTATTTCGATACTCCCTTAGACCTAATTCCCGACTTTATTCCAATTACCGGCCTTGTTGATGATTTTACTGTTATCGTATGGGTTTACAATAAAGTTCAACATCAGATAGATGAGTTCCTTGCCTGGGAGCATCAATTGAATAATGGATAAAGGATTTTTCTGGGTGGTTCCTATTTAAAATTCAGAATTATGAAAATGAATATTTATGTCCCTTATTTGGAAAATTCAAATTTGGTTAATGCCTAGAATTTTACTTTTCATAGCCTTTATCTTTTTATCCAAAACTGCTGATAGTCAAGTCATTAAAGGGAAGGTGTTTGATGGCATTACAGTTGCTCCTATAGAATATGCCAATATTTATTTCGCCAATACCACTGTAGGTGTAAGCTCAAATGGTGCTGGTGAATTTATTATAAAAGTACCAGAGCTCGGTAGGTATACGCTAATGGCATCATTTGTAGGTTATAAAACTTTTTCTGTAGAGGTTGAAATACTTACAAACGAAACATTTGAGGTTAACATTCCATTAATGCCCGATGTTAGGCAATTGCCCGAAATTTATGTGAACGCGGATACTTCCGACTGGAATGATAATTATAGTATTTTTTTCGAGCATTTTGTTGGTTCGACAAAAGCTAGCAAATCATGTGAAATAAAGAATAAGAAATCACTGAACTTTTATTTTGATCCGCAAGAAAGAGTATTATATGGGCATGCCAGAGCGCCACTCATAATTATAAATGACTATTTGGGTTATCAGATCACTTATGAATTAATATCTTTCAAGTTGGAGTACAGAAGTAGAAAACTTGAGTACTATGGTATTCCAAGGTTTGGGTTTCTTAGTCCAAAAAGCCAATTAGAAAAAAAGAGATGGCAAAAAAGAAGAAATGAAGCTTATTTTGGCTCAGTTTACCATTTTTTTAAATCGCTTTACAATGATGCTTTAGAAGAAAATGATTTTAAAGTGCAGGAATTCTTTAGAGTTAAAAACCGAGATAGGCTGCCAGAAAAAGTGATTAAAGAAAAAATAAAAGAGTTTATGAAAGAAAGGCCTAAGCTTACTACATCTGGTAATAGAACGACTATTACTAGTAGTGATAGTTTAGATTATTACATCAAGGAACGAAATAAACCCAAGTACCTGGATAGTATTGGAAATGATATAGTTAAGAAAAGCCAAGTGGCGATTAAGGATTCTTTGTATTATAGGGGACTATTAAAAATCACTTATTTGGGTGCAAAAGAGGCCCCTGATTATCCAAATTTGCGCAGACCTCCTTATCGTGAATATCAAAATACGATATTACATGTTTTACAACCCTTAAAACTATACCCTAATGGCTATTATGATTATTCTAGTACGTTTGTGCAAGGATATTGGGGGTGGACAGGTACAGTTGGTAATATTCTGCCTTTAGATTATGAACCTATTGAATAATTATGATTACACTAATACAACGTGTCTTAGAAGCTTCAGTCACTATTAAAGATACAGTAAATGGGCAAATTGGTAAGGGCCTAATGATACTGCTTGGTATTGAAGAAGCTGATGAGAAAGAGGATATTGACTGGTTGGTTCGAAAGGTACTTAACCTAAGAATCTTTGATGATCTAAATGGAGTGATGAACAAAAGCTTGATCGATGTTGAAGGTGAAATTTTACTTATTAGTCAATTTACTTTACATGCGAGCACAAAAAAAGGTAACAGACCTTCTTACATTAAAGCAGCTAAACCTGATGTAGCCATTCCGCTTTACAAGCAATTTATTAAGACATTAGAAACTGAACTAGGTAGAGAAATTCAAACCGGAGAGTTTGGAGCAGATATGAAGGTAGGGTTGGTTAATGATGGACCAGTTACAATTATTATGGACTCAAAGAATAAACAATAATGACTATAGAAGAAGCACAGCTTAAAGTCGATGAATGGATAAAAACCATAGGAGTTCGATATTTTAATGAGTTAACCAATATGACTATTCTCACCGAAGAGGTGGGTGAACTAGCGCGAATTATGTCCAGACGCTATGGAGAGCAGTCAGAAAAGGAGTCAGATAAGAATAAAGATTTGGGTGACGAAATGGCTGATGTGCTTTGGGTACTCATCTGTCTGGCCAATCAAACCGGAATAGATTTAACTAAAGCATTAGAAAAAAACTTCGAAAAAAAGACGGCCCGTGATTCGGACCGTCATAAGAATAATCAAAAGCTTAAATAACTTATATTACTAGCTCACCATTCACCAGTCTTGGAACTATGTCAAACTCATCTTCCTTAAGACAATACTCAATGTCTTTTTTGACATTTAACTTATTAAGCCTTTTAGCATGTGATGAATTTTGGACTCTTACTAGCATGTCATTTTTCATGTGCAGATAAGTAGAGTGAGCGAGAAGTGGAGCATCACATTCAAAATCAAATTTGTCAATGATTTTATCAACAAGTGCACCTGCAAAAAGTGAGTCTTCAAGATTGACTTTGCCTTTCCATCCTGCACATAATATAAGCACATTCTGTTTCTGTTTTTTTACATGCGTAGATACTGCTGAGATATTTAGAAATGAGCCTATTATAACTTCAATAGCTCTTTTTGATTTTTCGATGGCTACAGTTCCATTTGTGGTTGTAACTGCCACTTTTTTACCTTTCACCTTTTCATCCATATAGTCGAACGGAGAGTTTCCTAAATCAAAACCATCAACCTTCTGGCCATTGCGTTCTCCAGCTATAAGATAGCCGTTTACTTTCATGGCTTCGCATTGTTCAAGGTTTTCATAAGGCGTAATACTTTTTACTCCATTAGCTAGACCTGCGGTTATACAGGAAGTAGCTCTTAATATATCAACCACCACAACTACTTTATCAGAAACATCATAAAGGTGGATTAGGTCAGGGCTTAGGCAAACGTCAACAGTCTTCATAAGTGAGGTTTTATATTTACAATTATACAAAAAGAGAGCTATAACCTTTTTATATCTTTTAAGATCACTTGGTACAACTTAGATCTTTTTAAACTAAATTTCATCATTGATGTTAATCAAAACAATGCAAAATCGAAGTTTAGCTTTGAAATAATGTTATTCAAAGATGAAAGATCAATCTAAAGAATATATTTCCTCCATAAATACCACAAAGAATTACATTCTGGATAAAGTCATAATCATAGGTGCGATAGGTGGTGTTATAGCATATGTTTTAAGTCTGATGCAGGCATTTATATCTGGACTTCAGCTTTCCTTTATAACTGATTTTATTGTCGTAGGTGCTATTGGCCTGATTGCTTTTTACCGTAAGTCACTAAGTATAAATTTTAAATCAACAGCCATTTTAATAGGCATCTCAATTGTTGTTTTGGTTGATGTTTACGAAATTGGGATTCTTTCTGCCAATAAAGTTTTACTTATTCTTATTCCATTCTTTGCAATAATGTCTTATTCCGCAAAGAAGACCATTATATTTTCGGTTGCAACGCTTATTGGGATCATCATCTTAGCTTACATGCACATTACTAAGATTTTAACATTTACTGAAAGCTTGCAGTTCGGAGTAGTTCCATGGGTCATCAATTTGATAATGATTGCTATGGTGTCCATAGTTGTAATCTTAATTGTAAAACTCTTTGTCAGCTCTTATGAAGAATTGATTAGAGAACTACAATCAAAGAATGACTCGTTAAGAGAGAGTCAAGAAAGGCTAAGAGTATATCAGCATGAATTGGAAGATAAAGTAACGGAGAAAACAGAGAAATTAAGATTGACAAATGAAGAATTAAAAAGAAAAAAAAATGAAGCGGAGCAGTCTTATGAAAAATTGAAATTGGCACAGCATCAACTGGTTGAAACTGAAAAAATGGCAACATTGGGTCTTATGGCCTCTGGAATAGCACATGAAATTAACAACCCGCTCAATTATATAAAAGGGGGCATTAGTGCATTAG
>CAYGNU010000464.1:0-4030 GCA_964351175.1 uncultured Roseivirgaceae bacterium
CCACACACTCATAGCCCTATAACTTCCCACCACAATAATAATAAATTTTTCAGCCTTATCAGTGATCAGAACTTCATAATTCATTAAAGAATATAACAAATATGGTATGCTTTGTCAATTAAAATTTGCAAGACCTAAATTGAAGCAATTAAGCATCAGTCATGTTGTATAGCTGGTTATATACGAAAAAGTCGTTCCGAACTTAAGATGTCAAATGATAATTTGAAAACCTGATAATCTGTCCGGATAATTCTCTGTAGCGAAAACGATCATTTTCTGGGTTTCAATAATCTACATTGTGTCACATTATGGGTCATACCCTTCTGAGCGGTTGACAGAAACAGCGCTGCGCTGTTTGTGTATCATGTTTTTCCAACGTTGGAAAATCACCGGTTCAGGTTCAATAGAGAGACATGATGATTAGAATTATGGGAATTATACCAAAATAATAAATCACAGAATTAGATAGAATTGAATAAAATTAATTGTAAATCCTAAACCCTTTTTTGTGTTGTAATATTATGATTATTTATAAATTATCCACAAATATGAATTGGGCATCTTTTCATGCACTGGGAGAATAGCTTTGGTGCGGGTGAGATGCGAATTTGGAATGGCGTTGTGAAGTATATTGATGATGCGAGCGGCCATTATAGCGGAGCAACCGGTTTTAAGTTAGAAAAATTTGAATCGGCACGCAATGCCCGCTCAATGGTATTCGAATACATAGAGGGATTCTATAATCTTCATCGGTTGCATTCCTCTTTACAATATATGAGCCCGCATGAATATGAAAAGAAAGTTGCTTAACTTATAGACTAGTTTTTCGGATACACTCCAAATTTCTGTTTTGCAAGAATATCTGAAAAAGTTTGCCCGTGCACTTGGCAAGCCCATCAATTATGGAGACGCATGAAAAGCACTAGGTGAGCTAGATTTTTCTGAGTTAAAAAAATATTTCCGCATACTAAATAGAGGGGTACGCAAATGGAACCTGGAGTAAGAGTAGATAATAGTTATTTAATGAGGTATGGGTGTGTCTATACAAAACGTGATTTAAACGCAGCTCTAAACCAAGTAGGTTGTTTAAATGAAAACTGCCAATTTTTTCTGAAAAGTGATAAGGCGAGCAAATTCATTTATTTTAGCAAAGGACAGGAAATGATTGAGCATGAAACCATTTGCTCAAACTGTGAAGAAACAATTTCGGCAAATGATATGTTAAGTGAAACTATCTTGGATGCATACTTATGTGAAAATGACCGAATCAGCCTACAAGAAGGCATTGATGAAAAAACCTTAGAACTTAATAGCTTTGAGATGTATCATAAGAGCGAATTTCAAGATAAAATTATGCGCTTTGGAATTTTAAAAAATTACATACACTTATCTGTATCCGCAGGTGCGCGGCTCGGTGGGTATAATAAATGTAGAAGGTTTAAGGAAGCGATTCTCACTAAAAAACGTTATGATGATCCTATAAATATAAATTTCAATTATGGTGGTCGGCATACAATTGAAATTTATAGGTTGATGGACGAAATGTCAGAGTTCTATGCCACAGGTCATACTATAAAGAAGATGTCCAAAATAGCAAAACACCTCTTAAATCATGCAATTGACATTTTACATTATGGTAATCAAATTAATGATGCTATTGACTTGATGTTTTTTACTGGAGATGCGATGGACTTTCTCTTTTGTCTGAACTTTCCTCTACCTCTGGCAATCTGGTTTCCACATAAACGGTCACAAGAGTTTATTATTGGTCATAAGAAATTCTTAAAGAAAAATTTAGAATTATTATCAGATAAAATGCCCCAGCAACAAATTGAGCATTACACCGCCCAACTGGCACTGATTGATTTTGTAGAAAAGGGAGCTGTGAATCTGAAAGATCATCAACTGTCATTTAACCTTGGTTTCAATGAAGGTGCGGGAATCAAGTACATTGCCAATACCAGAGAGCAGGCATTGCAAGACCTGAATACCATTTTTGGTTACAAACGACTTCTGCTTGAGAAAGGGGCAGAAACTCACTGGAATATTTTCCACAAGTTCTTTGATAATCCACTGCTTATGTTGGTTTACCTTTGGGTGAAAAATGATCTTATATTTCTAGATAAAGATATTCCCGATGACATGAGAAGCTTTGTGGCACCGCTCTGGGAAATGGGTGATATACCCGCACCGCCGGGGTGAAGAGTATACTTGACTAAGTGTTAAATAGAGTTGAATAAAATTAATTGTAAATCCTAAACCGATTTATGTATTGGAATGAAATGATAGCATACAAGGTTTCGACAAATATGAAGTCTTTTGGTTTTTTTATTGACAATGAAAAAATCAGTCATCAAGCTTATCAGGAACGGTTTAGAGGAAAAAAATTAGATTTGCCTGAAACTATTGAAATAAGGATCGGGAATTCATCTAAAAGAACAAAACGAGACATAGCCAGCTTAGATATAGTGTTTTCTTATGATGATTTTCTTTGTTCAGATCGATTTTTAGAAATATTACAAAAGTTTCAGATCACCTTCCAGATGACAAAAGCTATTGTAAAAAATAGTGATGATAATAATAAAATCATTAATAAAGACTTTTATTATGGTCGATTATTAGATCGATTTCCGGTTTTAGATCGAAAATACGCAGAGGGCTGGGATGAAAATGGGAATTTTACTGGAAGCCCTGCAATAGGCACTATGATTATTGATGAGAAAAAATATTTAGATGCCTGTAAATATTCCGATCTATTCTTAATCGATGAAAGCCCAGCATGGGTGCTGGCTTCAGAATCCTTTTATAAATATTTAAAGAAAGAAAAAATATTTAATTTAGTTCTGAGCCCTCGATATACTTATGAAAGCTGGTTAGTAGAATATGTTGAACGAATTCGAAATAATCGAATCATCGATCCTTACCCAAGAGATTTAGCTGAGATAAAAAAACGTTCAGAGTTATTAGAGCGACTGTACAGCAGTACAGAGCGCGACTGGAAAAAATACTTAGATGAATTAGAACTTCCATAATCATTTTATGTACATCGAAATTGGCAAGAGCAAATTGCCCTGCGCCTGCTTCACCGGTGAGACGCCAGTCTTAACCGCCGATGGCTTACAACAAATTGCCTCAATTACCAATGGCACCGAGGTGACCTCAGTGCCCGACTTTGATATTAAACAACCGAGCCGACTACGAAGGGTCTTAAAGACCATTTCTACAGTTGTGAACCGGCTTGTGCTGGTGACGGTGATTTCTGGCGGTACTACGGCTTCTTTTGAGGCTACCCCGGAGCATAGCGTTGGCCTCTCTACGGGCCAGTTTGTACCTGTATCTGAACTCACCACCAGTGATTGCCTGCAAATGCAGAACGGGGGTTGTGCTCAAGTTGTATCGCTGAGCCCTCGCACGGGGAGTTTCCCGGTCTATGACCTTGAGGTAGAAGAAGATCACACATTTGGTATTACCCGGCTGGGTATTGTGGTACACAATACTGGGCATAAAGCGTGTGATTTGGTAATTGCTTTACTTGGGGATATGGGCCGCAAAATTGTTGACAAAATTTTAGTTAACAACCTCAAAAAGAAATATAGAGAGTGGGGGAAATATTTTAATTCAGCTGAACATAAAGCTCATTTAGAATCAGCTTGGTCGAAATACAAAATAAATGGAAAATTGAATTATGAAGAGTATAGAGAGAAGTTCAACACTTTAGTAAAAAATAGGTGGACTGGAACAGTGACAGAATCAGTGTTTCAAAACATTTTGGGTGGTAAACCAAAGACTGTAACGATCGGCCCTGACATTAGACATATCGATAATTTTTCAGATGGAGTGGCAAGGGAAATCAAATCAGGCCCGCTAAAAAATGTGGATTTTATTCGTAAGCAAATCAAGAAAGATATCGAAATAATGGACCAGATTAAACTTAATGGGAAATATGAAGACATCACAAAAATTGAGTATCACTTGTTCCAAGGTGGTGATGCAAAATTAATTGAAGAATTAAGATCAAATGGAATTAAAG
>CAYGNU010000465.1:0-4014 GCA_964351175.1 uncultured Roseivirgaceae bacterium
CATCGATAATATATACTTTATATTTTCCGTATTGAGGAGGGTATCGCACCTGATCGATCAGATTCCTGATATCATCTACCGAGTTGTTTGATGCAGCATCAAGCTCGAAAATATTGAGAGCGGCCCCATCATTGGTCTCATCGAAATCATTGATCATACGAGCCAATATTCTTGCACAGGTAGTTTTACCTACCCCTCTTGGGCCACAAAATAAAAGCGCTTGGGCTAGTTGATTGTTGTCAATGGCATTTTTTAAAGTAGTGGTAATGTGCTCTTGACCTACTACTTCGTCAAAACCTTTTGGTCTATATTTTCTTGCCGATACAACAAACTTTTCCATCACTGCAAGATATAATTTACTAGTTAAATTTTGGAGCGAAAGAGGTAGTATTTTTTTATAAGAATAACCTGTGATAATTATAAAAAACAATATTTGATGATTAAATTATATTCTAAAATGAATTTAACAAGGCATTAGTAACTAAATCGTAACTTAGAGGCTATGTCAAAATCCCCTCTTAATTTCAATAATCACCATCAACGAGATTTTACAATTGCATTGAACAAAAATGTCAATCAATATTTCAAAGAAAACAACTTATCTAAAAATGCGAATGGGAAAATGGTATTCAAAACTGTTTTCCATTTAATTGGTTACGTAGCGAGTTATTTTTTGATAATACTTGGTGATTTTAGCGTCCCAATAACTTACGGGCTTTGGGCGATATTAGGTTTCTTTTTTGCCATGGTAGCGGTAAATATTGGTCATGATGCTATACATACTTCATATTCTAAAAAGAAGTGGGTGAATAAAATACTCGCACATACTTTCAATATCAATGGTGCAAGTGCCTATATGTGGACTAAAATGCATAATACTGCACACCATACCTATACTAATGTTGATGGTTATGATGAGGATATTGAGTCATTACCGATTATCCGAATGTCTCCTAAAAAGAAGTTGAAATGGATACATGGATTCCAACACTTTTATGCCGTGTGGTTTTACGGATTGGCAACTTTGTCTTGGGTGTTGGTTAAAGACTATGTAAAATTTTTCAAAAACAGTGTAGGCAATTTTTCTGAGGAGAAGCATCCAGCTAAGGAATACTTTTATCTGTTTTTCTATAAGTTTTTGAACTACAGTATTTTTATCGTCATTCCATTTTTGGTTATAGACCTTCCATGGTATCATATTCTACTAGGGTTTTTACTAATGCATTATGTAGCTGGTTTTACAGTGGCAATTATTTTCATGCTGGCGCATGTGGTAGAGAAAGCACATTTCATTAATCCTGATGAGTCAGGGCAATTGGAACATTCCTGGACAGTACATCAATTATATACCACAGTCAATTTCTCAACTAACAGTAGGATAGCTGCTTTCATAACAGGAGGACTAAATTCACAGGTTGAGCATCATTTGTATCCAAATATATGCAGTGTACATTATCCTGAGATTTCTAAGATTGTAAGAAAAACAGCTCATGAGTTTGGTCATCCTTATTTGGAATCTTCCTTTACAGAAGCAGTATTTTCACATTTCAAATTCTTGAAGAAAATGGGTTCTCAAAAGGAGTATCAACCCCTTCCTTTTGCTAGTTAAGATCTATTGAAAAGGCTAAATCAAAGTACTGCAATACTTTATCGATCTAAATAAAATGGGATGATAGTGTAGTTATCATACGTCCAGTTTTTTAAGTCAACTTTCACTTCATGCATCCCATTTTTTAAGTGAGAGATATCAAGATAGGTGATGTATCCGCGATTGTTTGAGGTAGGATGTTTATGGAATAACCACCTATCTGCAGTAATGCTTGAGTCATTGATTGATAACTCATAGAAATTTTTTATACACGAAAGTGTATACTCACTTGAATTTTTATCCTCGATGTTTGGGTCACAAACTTGCTTTATTGAATCATTAAGACTTACTCTGGCAGATATAAAAAGTCTTAATGTGTTTTCACCAATAATGTCATTTTGCACTGATGCGAAAAGGTTTTTCTGAGTGCCATTCATATTATCATACTGACTTCTAACAACGGAGTTTTTAGAATTCCCACCGTAAAATTCTAATTGACTGAATTCGCTTGAAACTGAACTATTACTTGCTATAGTACCTATCATGAATATCGTGATAAGAACAAACGAAGTCAGAAAAGTAATTACTTTCCATTTCTTAAAATTACTTATAAGCAGGTAGTAGATGTTTCTATAGAGCTTGCTGAAAGTAATCAGGCTTACAAATCGATAAATTGGATAGTATAGCAGGTTTATGTACTTGATTTTTTTTAACAATCCCACAGTTAGAAAATCAAACATATAAACTCCTCCAATCACCAACATGGACGCTGCATAATAGTCTAATAACACAGATATGGAACTCTTACCTTCAAACATTTCTAGAATTGAATAATCCGTAATTAAGAAAAGTGAATACATAGGTAAAAGTATCAGAAACAGAATGAAGCAGTAAGCACCTAAAATGCACATGAACATTAAGTAGTTGATACTGAAAATTGAACTGCTTATTTTTTCAAGTTTAATTATCTGATCGGTTACATTAGGAATATTATTTATTACCTCATCAAATTTTCGCTCATAATTAAGCTTGCTTTTATTAATTCCATCAGGGAAAACATAACTCAGCCCAACTAGTCCGATCCATATACCTCTAATAAAAAGGTGCAGTCCTAAGCCAAATATCATCCAATAGATACCTGTGATAAGAACGGCTATGAGGTTATCAATATCAGTGCTTAGTCCAAATATCTCACGAGAAAAATAATGACGAAATTCATCGAGATACTCAGGTAACTGAATGAGCCCAATTAAAACTATTCCGGAAATAAATATTTCGGGTTCCCAACTTCCATGTTGAGTTTTAACAAGCCATTTAGGCAGCTGCTTGTTTTGAGGTCTAGGGCTCTGCATTAGAATGCAATATAGAAATTATTTTAAATCAATAGAATTGAATTAGAAATTCCATTTTAGTCCATTAGTCAGTGAGTACACCCAGTTATTAATATTGATTATTGGTCTATCCTCATACTGACTTGTAAATTCTGTTACGAATGACAGATGATCAGTCAGGCCAACAGATAATGAAAGATCTCCGCTTATTCTACTTCTAAAGATGTTAGAATCTCTATCCATACCTCCTTGGAAAAATATAATCCCATTGAATCTCACAAATTTGTTGATGGCAGTTTTGAATCCAATGTAGCTTGAGTTTTTAGGTATTTCTTTAGTTATAATGGCCCCATCATCTATGGATTTCCATTCTTCATATTCATACATTATACCAGTGCCGATATGAACTTTATAATTTTTGTCTTTTGAAACAGCCCATCTTACACCACTTCCTACTAGCCTTCTTAATGGCATATTTCTACCATCATCATATTGTATTTGAGTAAAAGTCTCATAACTCAAAGTCTTTTTACGCAAAAGATTAACTCTGAAATGCGTGTAGCCAGTACTAATCAATGGACCACCGGTAGAAGTGAAATAGTTTAGATTGTTTATTAAGATGTAGGCATGCTTACCAGATACGTAAACTAGATCCACACTAACTTTTAATCCCTTGAAAGTAACCTCTTGCTCCGCTGTGGTACTTCGATTGTTAATGTTAAAGTCAGCCTGAATGTTACCCAGAAAATAACCAGAAGAATCAGCATCGATATCACCCTTATCTACTTTTAGAATCTGGGAGAATACAGCCGAGTAGGTTAATAAAGTGAAAATGCCGAAAAATGAACTAAAGAGGATTCCTTTCATGCTTGCGAAAATACAGAACCTATGATTTACATTCAATTTCAGATTATATGAAGGGCTAACTTTTTTAGCGAACTTAATTAAACATATATTTGTAGATCAATTAGCAATTAGCAATGTGCAATGAACAATTTTTACCAATTGCACATTGTTCATTGAACTTTGTTAATTGAAAAGGGGCCGACCGGTTTTGACAGGATGAGTTATTACGTGGGAAAGCATGCAGGCTCA
>CAYGNU010000466.1:0-4011 GCA_964351175.1 uncultured Roseivirgaceae bacterium
GTAAAGAACCCAATTTTATTTTGATATACTGAAACAGAGGCATCAAAATTTCGTGCATGCGATGTTTTTAAGTTTGTATTTGGAGCATTTACAAAATCCCTAAATTGACCTACAAATGTGTTAGGGGCATACTGGCTGAAATCAGGTCTGGTAATACTTTCTGTATATGCTAAACGAATATTTAACCAATCGTTTGGAACGTACTTAAGATGAACCATTGGCAATAAGAAGCTTCCTTCTCTTGTGGCACTAGTATCTCTAAAAGCAGGAATCTGACCCGGATTAGTTGGTGAATTAAATAAAACAAACTTTGCATCATACTCAGTTTCCTCTTGCTCATACCTTAAACCCGGCAAAATTGTAAGTGATTTACCAATATCAAAGCTAGCCATAGCATACACAGCACCATAATTCTCTGATCCTTGATAATCATTTCCTAATGACCCTTGCCCATCATAAAAAAAGAATCCATCCTCTAAAACACTTGTAACCTGAAGTAATTTATCAGGATCTAGGGTATAGCCTAATGGATATTCACCATCCAAAAAATTACTTCGAGAATAATCATCTAAAAAAAGTGACAAAGAAAAGAGGTTATTCCCTTCGGGTAGACCTAACTCTGGTAAACTCTGAAATAGAATATCTCTGGCACCTTCATCTCCACCATAATACAACCCTCTTCCTAGTTGCTCTCTATCATTTTTCCTATCAATAGTTCTGATTTTTGCTCCAACTTTCAAATAACCGCTTACTTTATTTAGATCAAACGGGAAAGTGATGTTTGTATGAAGAGTTAGTTCATCTCCTTCATTTTTTTGACTATTGATATTTAGATTATTGAAAAAAGTATTGTCTATATCGTTGTAAAAGGTAGGAGCAATATTTTGAGGGTTATCAAACAATACTCTTTGGTCAAGTAAGGAAGCGTCTGCTCCGTCGTCTTCGAAAAAATCCCAGAAATAATTCTTTGGGCTATTATTTTTTGAACTAGTCTTAGAAATACCAACATCAAAATTTATCCAATTATAGTCTTGCTCTACCTGAGTCGAAAATGTAAAAATAGAAGTTTCTGTATCATTTCTTGAAAGACTATAAGTATGTCTTCTACTTACAGCATTAAGAAGATTAGTACGGGTGAATCCCTCGCTATCTAACTTATTGTAAATACTGTTTACAATTATTTTCCCCTTTGGAAGCTTATAGTCTATAATGAAACTCCCACCCAATCTAGATCTTTCTAAATCTCTTTCTTGAAGTCTTATTTCTCTTAGTGAAGGAGTAGGGAGATTATTATTGCGAGTATCTTCAATCAATTCAGGGTTGCTGTTAAAAAGATCTGCACTTCTATCGTACTTATCAAAATTAACATTTGCAATCACGCCTAGCTTACTGTTTAGAAATCGTTGCCCTCCACTTGCCGATATTTTATAGTTTCCAAGTTCCTTTTGTATTGCAGTGTATACACCCTGTATTGTTACATCTGTAAATAATTCTTCGGGTGGAGTTCTAAGTTTTAGATTAACACTTCCTCCAAGAGCATCTGCATCCATATCAGGTGTAATAGCTTTTGAAACCTCTATACCATCAAGCATATTGCTAGAAATGAGGGATAAGTCAACACTTCTATCATTACCAGTAGAAGGCATTCTTACACCATTTATACTAACTGTATTATATTTTGGTGACAATCCTCTAATTGCAATTTTATTTGCTTCACCATTTGATCTTTGAATTGAAACTCCAGGAAGTCTACCAATAGATTCTGCTGCATTAACATCTGGCACATCCTCTATTCGGTCTTTAGAAACAATATTTGATATAGTGTTCGAAGAAAGCTGTTGATTTATTGCTGCAACTTGCCCCCTTGCTTGCGCTGTTATTGTTACCTCTTCCCCCTCATATCCCTGAGGCTCAAGAGTAACCAATACTTCAATGTTCTCCCCATCAACTACAACAATAGGTATTTCTTTGGTTTGAAAACCTAAATAAGAGACTACAAGAATTTGAGGCCCAGCATCGATATTACGTATGCTAAACTTTCCTTCTACATCTACCGATGCACCTTTTAAGGTGCCTTTAATTACAACATTTGCGCCAATTAACTCGTCACCAGTGCTTTCTTCTTTAACGGTTCCTGATACCGTTCCTGACTTGCTTAAATCTACACGAAGCGCTTCCATGTTCATTGAAGAAAAAACATAGCTTTCTGAGCTATTTGCCAGAAATGGGCTTACCAAAAATAAAATGGCTAGGAAACTAAGGCTAAGGCTGATTCTTTTGATCATGCTTGTTGAATTATATCTGAGGGTACTTTTCAATGAAATTACCGCAATTTGATGGTTAACTTTGCACTTCTTTTTGAAGGATTATAATTAGTCAATCAAATTGATCAATTACAGATTACTCAATTTGATTGACTAAAGCAAAAAAAAGTGGGAACCGCTTTTATAAAATTATTTTAAAGACTCTCACTAAGATTTATTTCCTATGAAATTAGCGTCGTTTATCCTTTTTTAAGTTCTTTTGATGATTACTTTATTTAGTAAATTGTATTGAACAAAAACCTAACTATGCTCACTGGTACCAACCTTACTTATACAAAAGCTTATAATTTTAGAATTGTTTTTGAAACTGTTCGACTTCATGGGCCAATCTCAAGAGCAGACGTAGCCCGAAGAACCAGTCTTACTGCACAAACAGTTTCTAACATTGTTAACCGATTATTAGACCGGCAGTTTGTACAAGAAGGCAAAAAATTACAAAAAGAGAGGGGGGCTCCATCAACCACCTTAGTAGTAAATCCTGATGTAGCGTTTTCTATCGGCTTAGATTTTAATCGCGATCACCTTACTGCGATTTTAGTTGATCTGGCCGGAACTGTTAAAACCAAAATATTTTATGAAGTCGATTCTCCCTCTCCCGAAGAAGCTATAAAACTAATGGTGTCTACGGTACAGCAGCTTATTTCAATACCAGAAGTAAAGAATGCATATTTTTGTGGAGTTGGACTTGGGCTGCCCGGACCCCTTGAGATCAATAAGAATAACGAAGTAAGTAATACTATAAATCCAAAAGCTTTTCCTAACTGGAAACATGTTCCAATTGGAAAAATGCTGAAAGAGCATATTAGTGCTCCGATTTTTATAGAAAATAATGCTTCTGCGGCAACTATTGGAGAACGTTGGTATGGAGCTGGTAAAAATATAACCAACTTTATTTATGCTTTTTTTGGTGCCGGACTTGGAGGGGGATTAGTTCTAAATGGGAATTTATATGAAGGGCAAAATCAGAATGCAGGAGAATTTGGGTACTTTCCTTTTGTTGGAGAAAAAAGCCCATTAAGTGAATCAGACCGACCTCACATTGGTGAACACTTCAATTTAAACAAGTTATACAGATGGCTTAGAGAATCTGATATTATCATAAATCGTCCGGAAGATCTTGGGAATTTATTCGTTGATAAAAATCCCATATTTATGAGCTGGTTGGCTCTAGCGAAAGAGTATTTAGCCTCCGTATTTACCGTAGCCGAATATATGATTGATGTTGAGGTAATCATTTTAGGGGGTAGACTACCTCATAATATCATCGAAGACATAGCAAAAGATCTACCAGAACTTATGTCTTCTTTGCGAAATGAAGTAAAAAACTCAGCCCCTGTTTTTCAGTGCGGTACAGCAGGTATTGATGCGGCAGCATTGGGAGCTGCAACACTTCCAATGTTTGATCTTTTCGCAGCACAGGCTGAAGTTTTAATTAAGAATAACTCTATTCGCTAGCTAATCTTATTAATCTCCCATGGTATCTTTTGGAATAAGAACCTCGCCAAAAGAAATATCCTGTCCGGCTAATACAAAAACAGTTGTTGGCATATTTTCGGTTTGTAGGAGCATCTTTTCATAGTACCGGGTAAAATCGTTTCCGGGTGTTGCCATACCTAGTAAAATCAAGTCTGCATCTTTAGAACTCATTCTAAAAATTTCTGGAAAGGGTTCAGAGTTTGAGATAATC
>CAYGNU010000467.1:0-4007 GCA_964351175.1 uncultured Roseivirgaceae bacterium
GGAGAAATGTACCCTGACCAATCACTTTACCCAGCAGACTCTGTTCCTAAAGTGGTAAAAAAGATCAATAATGCCCTGATGCGCAGAGATCAGATCCAAAGTGTTACTGGTGAATCTGATATTGATTGGATGGTGCCGATTGTAGCTGATGCAGAAGCGGGCTTTGGAGGTAATCTTAACGCTTTTGAATTGATGAAAGCGATGATTGAAGCTGGAGCATCAGGGGTCCACTTTGAAGACCAATTATCATCTGCTAAGAAGTGTGGACACCTTGGTGGCAAAGTACTTGTACCTACTCAAGAGGCTATCAACAAATTGGTAGCGGCAAGGCTCGCTGCAGACGTGATGGATGCACCCACTCTTTTAGTGGCTCGCACTGATGCTGAAGCAGCAAATTTGATTACCTCTGACATAGACCCAAGAGATACTAAGTTCTTAACTGGGGAGCGTACTGCCGAAGGATTTTATTGCGTGAAAAATGGTTTAGAGCAAGGTGTCAACAGAGGATTAAGCTATGCACCATATGCTGACCTCATTTGGATGGAAACTTCCAACCCTGATTTAGGTATGGCAAGAGAATTTGCCCAAGCGATAAAAGAAAAATATCCAGAACAAATGCTAGCCTATAACTGTTCTCCTTCTTTCAATTGGGCAGCAAAACTATCTGTGAAAGAGATGGAAAGCTTTAGAGAAAATATTGCTGAAATGGGATATAAATTTCAATTCATTACACTCGCAGGTTTTCACGCTTTGAACACTTCGATGTTTGAGCTTTCGAAAGCTTACAAACTTAGAGGCATGGCAGGATATAGCGAATTGCAGGAAAGAGAATTTGCGCTTCAGGCTGATGGATTTAGAGCAGTAAAACATCAAACTTTTGTGGGTACCCAGTATTTTGATAGTATTCAAAACATTGTACAGCAGGGTAACTCTTCTACTACCGCTATGAGCGGAAGTACAGAAGAAGCTCAGTTTGTCAAGTAATTAATTCAACCTAACCCAAAAAAAGCACGGCATAATTGGCCGTGCTTTTTACTTTTAAAGATTTAACTAAATATTATTTTTAAGGAGTAACTCCAAATCTGTTCCTTCTAAATCTGCCTCCACATCAATATCATTAAGGATAACCGTTTCTGAAAAACTTAACTTGGCCTCTTTTAGTAATTCCAGCGTTTCTGAAAAGACCTGGCTATGACTCCATTCATCTAGCTTAAATATCGACTGATGTGGCTTTTTCATACCAATCAGATAGTAACCACCATCAACAGCAGGACCAATAACAACATCACTATTTGACAGCTTTTCAAAGCCATCCATAATTACAGTATCGGTTAATGAATAGATATCCGTACCGATGAGAAGGACTTCTCTATAGCCCATTTCAAATCCTTCATTTATAGCATTGAACATCTTTTCACCAAGATCATTACCTTTTTGTAAACGCTTAAAGTACCTTTTATTATCCCAACTATCTTCTTTATCAATAAAACTCGAATAATACACCGCCACATCCAAAGGCAGTTCATTTGTAATCTGTTGGGCCTGATTGATAAGCTTATAATATATAGCCAGTGATGTTTCATCACCTAAAGTTTTGGCCAGTCTCGTTTTAGTCCTGCCTAGTTCAGGATTACGAGCAAAAATGACTAAAAGTCTACTCATAGACCTTTACACCATTATTTAGCCAATGCGACCATGATTTGTTGTAAGTATGGACACTATCCGTGATGCCGGTATTGTTTGTTACTTGCTGTCCATTGTTCTTCCAATCAAAAATACCTCCGTATAAATTGAGCACATTCTTGTAGCCCAACTTCTGCATTTTCTCACCTATCTTCTCACTCCTATATCCCACTGAACAGTAAACAATCACAGTATCATTCTTATTAATACCTTTCAGCATCTCATTTTCGAAAGAATCGTAATCGATAAACATCGCGCCATCTATATGGCTTACTTCATATTCTTCTCTAGATCGGGTATCAAGCACAACCGGTTTTTGATCTTTTGAAAGTAATTCCGATAACTCCTTCTCCGAAACAAGTGGCACAGTCTTATTCAAGAGTGATTCTATTTTCTCATCAAATGTTTTTTGTCCCATACATGCGTTGGTTAATATTACCAAAAGCCAAGTAGCTACATTAATAAACTTCCTCTTCATATCCTCTTTTTAACCAATAGTTTTTATAAATCTCATATAACAACAAGCCAAATACCAGCAAGTATTCAACCGTAGTAATCCACAATTGTTCCTCAAACCCAGTACTTGTATACCCTGAATAAGTGAAAAAAATCAGGAATGACCAAAGTATAGCATACCGGTAATTTGAAAAAACAGCAAACATAATAAGTGAACTAATATACCATGGATGCACCGTTGTTGCCATTAACAAATAAAAAGTCAAGACCCATTGCCAATGTGTAGTAATGCGTATTTTTCCAGTAAAGATTAGACTTAGAATAAGAATACCAATCAAACTGTATAAGGCCAAATCAGGTCCAGCGGTTTGTATTATATTATAACCTCTATCCCAAAACCCGTAAGCCCTTACCAAATAATATATACTGGCATTAAATTCGAATTTCTGGAAGTACAGGCCAACACTCTCAGTCATACCTTTCACAAATTCGCTATTGAATAAGGGAATAAAGAAAAGTAGAACGGCCACTCCTACCGTACCATAAAAAATAACTAGCCTTTTCACTTTTATCTTTCGAATCAACGAAGGTAAAAGCATTAATGGCAATAGTTTAGCTGCTACACCAAGCGCTAAGAATAGCCCACTTTGGATTACTTTATGCTTGTTGAAAAAATATATGCTCAATATTAAAAAGAAGATCATGAATGCTTCAAAATGAAGATTTCCAGTTAACTCAAGAATGATAAGTGGATTAAACGCATAGATCAGAATATTCCTTTTAGGCAAGTTCCATTGGTTCAATACTTTAATGCCGTAGTATAACGTGCCAATTTCAGCAGCAATGATAAAGAAGCGAATGATAATCGAACTTACTAGGACTGATGATGTAGGTGCGGCTGCAATCCAGAATAACATCTGAGCAAAAGGGGGGTAAATGGTAAAAAACTCTGGAGAGTTGAGATTTAAATACAACTCCCTTGAAGGCCCTTCAACTTGAATAGCGTTGTCAATATAATATTTAGGAAGCTGACTAAAAGGATGAATACCAGCATTGATAAGCTTCCCATCCCATACAAAACGATATATATCGTCAGACAAATTGGGAAATGAAAATAATAAAACTACTCTAAGGGCGATAGAGCCAACAATAAGCCAATGAATTTGATTGACTTCCCATTTTTTAAGAATACACCATACATACAGCCCAAATAGTAGGCTATAAACAATAAGGATGTTTGCTGTTTGCGTTCGTTCTAGAAAGTAAGAAAAGTATAGGTAAAGTAACCCTGATGTAACCAAGAGCAACCATACCCATTTCGAATCTCTCGGATTAGGCATGGCGGATTGTTTTTACCGACTGGTAAAATACCGTTGCAAATCCAAGAGCAAGCATGATATGAAAAATAATCAAGCCCCAGTCATGTAGTAGAATACCTGCAGCTATGCCTCCAATAAAATACAAACTCAAAAAGCCTTCAATGATTATCAGAAGGTTGATCTTCGGTTTGATGTAAACATTATCTTTCCATTGATCAGTCTTGTTGGTGATGTTAAATTTAGGTGTTCTTATAAAATCACTCTTAAAACCGAATAGTCCCTCTAAAACAGCTAACCCATTATGAAGTGAAAGACCCATTGACACAGTTAAAAACATAGGAAATATTCTAAAAAAATGTCTTCCCGTCTTAATCGGATTTGTTTGTTTAGAAGCAACCCAATAGAAGAATGCAATAGAGAAAAACCCTATTAAAAATATACTGCCTATATCAAAAATAATTCCCAAGTCAGGATTAGCATCTTTAATAAATAACATGGGAATACTAAGTAATGATGCTATTAAAAGACTTACGAATACTGAACTATTAA
>CAYGNU010000468.1:0-4004 GCA_964351175.1 uncultured Roseivirgaceae bacterium
AGACCCACTTCCTAATATCTCTCTCACAGCCCCTAAACTGAAGAGCGCTAGAATCAAACCAAAACCCATTCCTAAGGCATCCATAATGGATTTACCTACTGTATTTTTTGAAGCAAAAGCTTCTGACCGGCTCAAAATCAAGCAGTTAACAACAATCAATGAGATAAATGCACCAAGGCTCTTATGAAGATCAACGCTAATGGCTTGAATGGCATAATCCGTAATGGTAACGAAAGTCGCTATTATCAATATGTAAGAGGCAATTCTTACTTGTTTAGGAATGAAATTACGCAGCAGTGAGACCAAAATATTGGACATGAGTAAAACAAAGGCAGTAGCCATTCCCATGGCAAGAGCATTTTCAGCGGTGTTAGAAACAGCTAACACAGGACACATCCCTATTACTTGAACAAAAACTGGGTTTTCGCGCCATAATCCTTTGATAAACTCTTCATTATAGGAGGTTTCGCTAGATTTAACTGAGGTGTTATCACTTTCCATATTTTGATTTAAAGTTTCCATCAATTAGACGCTTTAGCCATTGCTGCTTTTTTAAATACTTCTTGATTCTGATAAATAATAGGTGCCCAAACGGATGCACTTTCGTCCATGATTACTCCTATTGCACGAGATGATATGGTGGCACCAGTAATACCATCAATTTCCCAACCATTGACCTTGGTACCACTCTTAACTGTGGTCACTTTATTTTTTAGCTCCTGATTAGTTTCGTCAAGCGTTAAATCCAAAGCCGAGAAATTATCTAAGAATTTGGTGTCCTTTTCAATCTTATCTCCTAACCCTGGCGTTTCTTTACTCTCTAAAACATAAAATCCAATAACTTGCTGATTATTAGGATTATATCCATATAATATGCTAATGTTACCTGCATAGCCAATGCCGTTTGCAGATATAGCTACACCTTTAAATGACCCCTGATCGTCATAACCAGCATATATAATATTTTGGCTGTTTTCGTCAGCTATTGAAAAGGTATTGTCTTCATAAGAGAATGCTTTTATTTCTGAAATTCCAGGAATTACTTCAAAAATAGCCTCTTGTAAAGCTTCAGCTTTTAGCTTTTCAATTCGTGGTAACGTTGCCTCATAGGTAAACACTATAAGAACCGCACATATAATCCCAATGCCGACCATTGCACGTAGCATTTTAATATTATCAAACGTGGGTATAGCTGCTTGTTCTTTCATGAGGCTTTACTTATTGAAGTACCATAAACCCTATATCGAATCAATCGGTCAATGTGCGGAGAAAGCGCATTTGCTAATAGTATAGCATACATCACTCCTTCCGGTAAACCTCCCCAGATTCTAATGACCACTACCAGTATGCCGATAATCGCTCCATACAACAAAACACCTCCGGTAGTAATTGGAGAAGCCACCATATCTGAGGCCATAAATACTGCCCCGAGCATTAAGCCTCCTGAAAAGAGCATAAATAGTGGTGATGGATATTGTACAGGGTCAATCCAATATAAAATACTGCTAAAGACAAATACAGTAGTAATAATAGAAACCGGTATTTTCCAATTCATAAAATTTCTAGCTACTAGATACGCACCTCCTAATAAAATTAAAATGGAACATGTTTCGCCAGTAGAACCACTAACCAATCCCAATACTAAGTCTGAAGCTTCAGTTTGTACACCATCAAACTTAAATGCAGAAAGCGGTGTCGCTCCTGATGTACCATCTACCTGTGGTTCCATAAAAGGAAGTGCTAATACTGATGAATTAATAGATGAGAAACGAGTAGTGTCAAAAGCATTAAACCAAGTAGTAATAGCTACAGGAAATGCTGCCTGAAGTACTGCTCGTCCTACTAAAGCAGGATTGAATACATTATAGCCTAACCCACCAAAAAGGAACTTACCCATACCAATGGCGACCATTCCGCCAAGAAATGTCATCCATAATGGAAAAATTGGCGGCAACGTTAAGCCTAACAGTAAACCAGTTATAATGGCTGACCAATCAGAAATAGTACTTCTTCTATCTGTGATACGACACAACAGATGCTCTGTAAATACACAAGAACCTACTGCTGTAATCAGTACTAAAGCGGCATTCCACCCAAAGGAATAAACTGAGAAAAGAGCTGTGGGAAGCAATGCCCAAACCACGTTTCTCATAATGATTTCAACACTGACACCTTGTGTAAGGTGTGGCGAAGTACTGATATTTAGTGTTTTTTTGAGCATCATGCAGTTTTTTGTTTCCTGATGATTGATTTAGATAATCTGAAATATTGAACTAATGGTATATGAGAGGGACATACAAAAGAACATGACCCACATTCAAAGCAGTCCATCAAATGATACTCCTCTGCCATTGTATCGTAAGACTCAAATTTTGCCAAAATACCCAACTTAGAAGGGTTTAAAGACAATGGGCAGGCATCAACACAAGCACCACATTTGATACAGGGATAAACCTGTTCCGCTCGTTTTACTTGTTTGTCGGTGAAAACTACGATACCAGAAGTCCCCTTGACAATGGAAATGTCCAAGTTAGCAACAGCTACACCCATCATCGGGCCTCCCATATATACTTCACTTATAGTTCCATTTACTCCTACCTCATCCAAAACATAGCGTAATGGAGTGCCTATAGGTATTAGGTAATTACCCTTCTTCTTTACTCCGGGTCCTGTGATGGTAATTACACGCTCTTGAATGCCCCTACCATGAGGAAGGAGTCGTCCTATCTCGGCAGTTGTAGCTACATTAACTACTACTGCATTAACATCTATTGGAAGGCCTTTTGATGGCACCTCTTTTCCCAATAGTGCAGTGATTAACATCTTCTCAGCTCCTTGAGGGTATTTTACTGGTAGCACCTGAACAGAAATAGGCTCTCCGGGTTTTAATTGGCTTTTTAAATAGAAGGCAGCATCTTGCTTGTTGGATTCGATACCTATGATCGTTTCCTTGGCTCCCGTAACTTTCATTAAATATTTGATTCCTAGGAAGATATCATCCGCTTGTTCAAGCATAACACGATGGTCAGTAGTGAGGTAGGGTTCGCATTCAACACCGTTGATAATCAAAGTGTCACAGTGTTTGCCTTCAGGAATTTTAAGTTTTGCATGAGTAGGAAAAGCTGCGCCTCCCAAACCAACAATACCTGCATTTTGTATTCCTTTAAGGATCTCTTCAGGTGTTGATTTGTCAACATCAATTGGATTTCCTTCAAGTATTTCTTGTGTAGATGACGGAAATGGTTTCAAATAAATGCCCAAAGTCATCTTTCCTGAAATAGTGGGTACATTACTAATTTTAACTATTTCCCCTGTAACAGGAGCATGTAAGGGCACAGATAAGAAGCCATCTGCTTTAGCTAAAAGTTGTCCTCGTACTACTTCCTGACCTTCATGCACAATGATAACAGCGGGTGCACCAATATGCTGTGATACCGGAAGAATTATGAGAGGAGCAAAAGAAAACTGCCGAATGGGTAGCTTATTAGTCTCCTCTTTGTTCTCAGGTGGGTGCACCCCATGCTTGAAGGTATGGTTCTGAATTTTAAACACCGTTTCTAATTATGTTTTTCTCCCCTTTTTATCCATTTTTCCATATCCTTAGCAGAAGGATCATCGGGTAAACCAGGATGTATTATCTGAGCTGGACATTTTTCACTTGCCACCACAAAATCCTGATAAGGGCCTCCTTTGGGGTTTTTTATATAAGCTTTTTTATCATCATTGTAAGCAAATATTCCGGGGTTAAGGTTAATACACTCATCACAAGAAGTACACTCGTCTGTCTCCATCCATGGCCCTGTATTTGTGTTTGTGCTTTCCGCTTTTACTGGCACGCTTTCTACTATTTCAACTTCTTTCTCACTCATGTCAATCGAAGTTGCGTTGCCATTTTCTCCAGCCAATTTCAATAGCTTTTGAGCAATTTTGGTTACTACTTCTGAGCGTATTTTCTGTTCAAGGTTTTCATTGATGGCACCATTCCCATCAGATCCTATCAATCC
>CAYGNU010000469.1:0-3989 GCA_964351175.1 uncultured Roseivirgaceae bacterium
TATTCTGCTAGTCTAGTAGTTGCTTTTGCTGCTTTCTCCGAAGTTGCCTGTATTTTTTTATCAATATCTTTCTGTGCCTTAAGTATGGCTGATGTCATATTAACTCTTGGATCAAACTTAACAGTGATTATGGTAGAATCTACTTTATCGCCAAACACCATTTTTAGTTTGTATTTGCCAGGTAAAACAGTTGACCCAGAGGGCTCAGTAGCATTTTTTCTAGGAGCTCTTCTAGAAGGGCGATTGACACCTTTTTCGTCAAGGCTCCAATACATCCTGTGTACGCCATTTTCTTTAGGTGCTTCAGATTTCAAGGTCCTGATTAACTCATTGTTTGAGTTGAATATTGTCAATGTTACAGAGTCATATTTTATCTCTTCTTTTTCAACAACTTCAGTTTTCACCTCAGGTACTTTGCTTTTTTTATCCTTCTTCCCTTTAGTTTCTTCAACCTTTTTTTCCTCTTTCTTATTCTCTGGCTTATTAATCAAATAGCTAATCATCGCTCCTCTAGCTCTGTTCTCACCATTGAAAATAGCATTAGCACCAAATCGTGTTCCTGAGGCTTGTTGATTTATGGTTATAAAAGATTCAGGTGCATCATACAGATCAAAAGTCTTTTTTACAGAACTAGTGCCATTTTTAGCGATGTCTCTTAATGGTCTAATATCGTCAAGAACATAAGCTGCTCTTCCATAAGTACCAATTACCAGATCATGTTCTCTAGGGTGGATAGCCATGTCCATGGTTGGTACACTTGAATAACCTTCCGTCCATTTATTCCAGGTAGAACCACCATCAAAACTCACATATAAGCCACCTTCAGATCCTAAAAACATCAACTTAGGCTCTAATGGATCCTGAATGAATGATAATGTGTAATTCCAAACTTGATTTTCATTTACCATGTTTGTCCAAGTATTACCAAAGTCTGTTGTATGGAATAAGTAAGGCTTATAATCAAAATTTCTGTAATTATTCACTATAACAAATGCTTCTCCTGTGTTGTAAGTAGAAGCTGTAATTTGAGCTACCCACCCTGCATTTGGCATTCCTGGTATTTTTGAAGTCGTATTGGTCCATGTTTTTCCTCCATCTCTTGTTATTTGCACATAGCCATCATCTGTACCCACCCAAATAACATCTTTTTGAACAGGGCTAGGAGCTATGGCTAAAATGGTCGTGTTATTTTCAGCACCAGTTGCATCCATTGTTAAACCACCACTTTCATACTGCTTTTGTTTTTCAGGATTATTGGTAGTTAAATCAGGTGAAATGATATCCCATGTTTTTCCTTTATTGGTACTCTTATGTACAAACTGACTTCCATAATAAACTGTAGAGTTGTTAAATGGATCCTGAGCTATCGCTGCATTCCAGTTAAATCTCAGTCTCATGTCATGATCAGGGTGTGTAGGTTGCATATAGCGGTTATGACCGGTTTCTTTGTCGTATCTGGAAAGCGATCCTTCCTGTGACATAGTATATCCGTATCGTGAATCATCAGGATCGGGAACTACGTCAAAACCATCTCCAAAAGAAATTTCTTGCCAGTAGGAGTTTCTTATCCCTTGTGACTTCCAAACATACGCTGGTCCCGCCCAAGAACCATTATCCTGCATGCCTCCATAGACATTGTACGGATAATCCATATCTACATTTATATGATAGAATTGAGCTAGAGGTAGGTTCTCAACAAATCGCCAAGAAACACCACGGTCTCTAGATATATTTAAGCCACCATCATTACCCTCAATAATAAAATTTGGATCCTTAGGGTTTACATAAAAAGCGTGATGGTCTGGGTGAACACCTTTATCTGTACCGTACGCATCCATTAGTTGAGTGAAGTTTTTGCCTCCATCATCACTCACATTTACATAGGTAAAAATTGTATACAGTCTATTGTCATTTACAGGATCAACATATATTTCAGAATAATAAAAAGGACGATTACCTATCTCATTCCCTTTATTTGACATTAGAGACCAAGTATAGCCGCCATCATCTGAGCGGTACAATCCGTTTTTATTAGATTCAATTAATGCATATACCCTATTAGGATTACTTGGCGCCACTGCCACTCCAATTCTTCCTAAATTACCTTTTGGTAAACCATCATCTTCAGTAAGTTTTTTCCAATTCTTACCACCATCAACAGTTACATATAATCCTGAACCAGGACCACCTGAAGTAAATGTCCAAGGTTTTCTCCTATGTTCCCACATGGCAGCAAAAAGCTTATTTGGATTTGTTGGGTCCATTATCAAATCTGCAGCTCCAGTTTTGTCATCTACAAATAGAACTTTTGTCCATGTTTCACCTCCATCTGTAGTCTTGAAAACACCTCTTTCGGGGTGTTCACCCCAAGGAGAACCTATTGCACCTACATATACAGTGTTAGGATTTAAAGGATCAATCACTATTCTATGGATATGGCGTGTTTTTTCTAGCCCCATTAATTTCCAGGTCTTTCCACCATCATAACTTTTGTAAATACCATAACCTCCATTTAGGCTGTTTCTAGGGTTGCCCTCTCCAGTGCCTGCCCAGACTACATCAGGGTTATTTTGCTGAATGGCCACTGCGCCTATTGACATTACTTTTTCATTGTCAAAAATAGGGTTGAAGCTGATGCCGCCATTTACTGATTTCCATAGTCCGCCAGAGGCTGTTCCTACGTATATAATTTCTTTATTTGAATCTACTGCGTCAATGGCAGTAACACGACCGCTCATTCCGGCAGGTCCAATGCTACGTGGTGACATGCCTTTAAAAATGGACATATCAACCTTTTGAGCCTGAAGGGTCAAGCAAAAAAACATCAGCATACCGATAAGCATGCCAGACTTGGTATAATTATTCATAATAGATTAAGGTTTTATAATTGTACTAAAGATGGCATCAATTACCTCGAAAAGCAACCTATAGTATTGGCTAACATCCTATTTTTCCATCAGCGGTAATAATTAAAGGAATGCTACTTCTTTAAAGGCAAAATACCTTAAACCTGTTGAGGTTTCAATCTCCAAACGACCATCTTTGTCAATGCCAGTTATGCGTCCATTAAAAATTTCATCTGCTTGAAAAAGTCTATCTTCGCAGTAGCCTAGCATCTGATTTAGATATTCATTTTTTAATGTTTGGAGATTTCCTTTTTTCAATTGGATATATCTTGATTCTAAAAATGAACCCAGTTGTTCGAGTAGCATTTGAAGTGAGCCTTCTTCTGAGGTAATAAGCTTTAGAGAGGTGGCTTTAGGATAAGAAAAATTTTCTTGGTTAATATTCAGTCCAATACCGATAACACTCGTTTCTAAATTTTTCATTTTTAGATTATTCTGAATGAGAATGCCCGCTATTTTTTTTTCACCATAGTAAATATCATTTGGCCATTTCACTGCAAAGCCCTTTTGATGGTGATTTAGGAAATCTAAAATACCTAATGATATTGCCATATTGAGCTGAAACTGCTGATTAGCCTGAAGAAACAAGGGTCTTAAAACTAGTGAAAAGGTAAGATTTCTCTCAGGCTGAGCTTCCCAGCTATTACCTCGCTGACCTTTACCAGCAGTTTGTTGGTTTGTAATGATGATAGTGCCCTCAGGCAACCTTTCATCTTTAAGCATTTGGCTCGCTACCTCATTGGTTGAATGACAAGATGGCAGGAAAACGAGCTTTTTGCCCACAAATAATGTTTTGGCAAGAATTTTATACAAGTATTTTAGTAATTTTGATAAGTCTAACCAAAGATAGTGAATGGATGTAAATAAGGATTTCACTCCTTCCGAAAAGTTAAGTGAAGTGGTGGTAAAGGGGATGCAGGAAAAAAAAGCTTCTGATATTGTGGTAATGGATTTGAGGAAAGTAAAAAATGCTGTGGCAGACTATTTTGTCATTTGTTCAGGTTCTTCAGATACGCAGATTGATGCCATAGCTGAGTCAATTGATGAAGAAGTTTTTAAAGCACTCAATCAAAACCCATGGCA
>CAYGNU010000470.1:0-3965 GCA_964351175.1 uncultured Roseivirgaceae bacterium
TTTTAATACCTCCTTATCGTGTAGCTGGTTTTAGGGGAATTATTGCGCTGATACTTTTTATTATATTTGTTTATAATGTAAAAAAAACAAACAAAAGATATTATCATCTTTTGATTCTTCTATTACCACTTATACATTTCTCATTTTTCGTTGTTATTCCTTTTTATTTCCTAACTCTTTTACTTCAAACAAGATTTTATATTTATATCCTCTTGATAATGCTTGCTTTTTCATTACGTGAAGAGGTTCCAGTTGTTTTTAATAATTATAGTTCAAATTTAGAAGGTGAAATTGGGACTCGAGCAGAGGGTTATTCGAGTCAAGGCTATCTCGAGACTTTTGATCTGAATAGGGAAGGAGTCTTGCCAATAATTCGTTATCAAATGCAATACTCAGTAATTCTGATTTGTATTTTGCTGATTGTTTCTTACTTCCAATTAAAAAACAGTAATGAATTGATAAAAGGTGTGTTTTCAGTCGCTCTAAGCCTTCTAATTCTATTAGCACTTATTATTAACTTAGAAGTTGTGTTTGTGAGATTTTCAATAATTTTCATTCTACTTTTTTGTCTACTTTTTATTTTGCTTTTACAAAAAGAGGATTTTAAGTTTAATGCATTAAGGATACTGACATTATTATTATTTATTATTTTTAATGCCATAGTTATGGGAAGAAAATGTATTGAGTTTACAGGTGTTGAGGTATTAATGCCTAATTTTCTATTAAGTTTTATGATGGAGCTGAATACCAGCATACTAGATTTGCTTAAATAAAAGTAAAGTTGAGGTTACTTAAATCATTTCAGAATTATTCAATGGCCTTTTCAGGGAAAAGCATTCCTGCCAAGTTGGTTGTTTTTGAATCTGATGATTGGGGAAGTTTACGTGTACCATCTAAAGATGTTTACAATCAATTAAAGAGTTTTGGATTAAGTAATAACCCATTTAATCAGTATGATTGTTTGGAGACTCAAGATGATCTCCAAGCCTTATTTGAGACTCTTAATAAATTTCACGATAATAGGGGAAATCCACCAATCTTCACATTAGATTTTGTTGTTGGAAATCCCGATTTTAATAGAATCAAAAATAATTGCTTTGAAAATTACTATTGGGAAAGTGTAGAATCTTCTTATATGAGAAGTGAGAGATCTTTTATGAATATGTTTATTATTAAACAGGGAATAGCCAATAAATTTATTTATCCCCAATTTCACGGAAGGGAGCATTTGAATGCATTTCAATGGATTAAATTATTAAATGAAGGACACCGTCAATTAAGGAAAGCATTCGATTATAATGTGTTTTGTATTGATGTTGGAAGAACTTTAAGTAAACGAGAAAACTTAATGGCTTCTTTCGATTATTGGAATAATGAATCAAAGTTGTTTTTAAAACAACACATAAAAGAGGGTCTTATAGAATTTTCAAGATTATTTGGATTTAGAAGCCAATCATTTATGGCACCATGTAATGTTTGGGATGATTTTGTTGAAACTGAAATGCATTTACAAGGAGTTGAATTTATTCAAAGTCTGCGCGCGCAGAAAATTCCTTTAACTGATAGTAATTCATATAAAAGTAAAATTAATAATATTGGTGATAGAAACTCAAATGGTCAAATCTACACAGTTAGAAATGTATATTTTGAACCATCAACTAACTTACAGTATGATTGGATAGGAAATGCACTAGATAAAATAGCAGCTGCTTTTTTTTGGGGTAAACCTGCAATTATTTCAAGTCATAGGATTAATTACGTTGGTGGACTAGATGAGCAAAATAGAATTAGAGGCCTAAAATTTCTTTCCTTACTTCTGCAAGGTATTTTAGAACGATGGCCTGATGTGGAGTTTGTTTCCAGTGCACAATTGGGTGCACTGTATAAAGAGAAATTATGTGTGGAATAGTTGGTTTTATTGATTTTTCTTTTAATTCAAAATTGGAAATTCTCAGTGAGATGCAAGAGTCATTGGAACATAGAGGACCAGATGACAAAGGAAAGTGTTTTGGTGAGAATAGTAATTTTCAATTCGGATTTGCCCATACTAGGTTGTCCATTTTGGATACCAGTAGTTTGGGGCACCAGCCAATGACTTATAAACATTTAACCATTCTTTTAAATGGCGAGGTTTATAACTATAAAGAAATTAGAGATGAGTTAATTGATTTAGGCCATTCATTTATTTCAAATTCAGACACGGAGGTTGTATTATATTCTTTTGAACAGTGGGGGTCGAAATGTATAAACAGATTCATAGGAATGTTTGCATTTACAATTTTTGATGCTTCTAATAATAAATTATTTATTTTCAGAGATCGTGCAGGTGTTAAACCATTATATTATTATTGGTCTCAAAATTTATTTCTCTTTGCTTCAGAATTAAAATCTTTTCACAAACATCCCATATTTAAAAAGAATATTGATGAAGAATCTCTTGGCTTGTTTTTTAAACATGGTTACATTCCATCTCCAAGATCCATTTTTGAGAATTGCTATAAACTACCTCCGGCCAACTTCTTGGAACTTAATTTAAAAACGAAATCTTATACACTCAAAAACTATTGGAGATTAAAAGATTATTATAGTAAACCAATATTAGATATCAGTTATAGTGAGAGCATAGATCAGCTTGAAGAATTATTAAAATCAGCTTGTAATTATAGAATGGTGTCGGATGTACCGGTTGGTGTGTTTTTATCTGGTGGTTTTGATAGTACACTAGTAACATCCTTATTACAAAGCGGATCAAGTAAAAAATTAAAAACTTTTACAATAGGCTTTCCTGATGGGATCAATGAGGCTCCGTTTGCTGAGGAGATAGCTAAACATTTGGGAACTGACCATACAAGTTATAATTGTTCTTTAGAAGATGCAAAAAGTGTTATTCCAACGCTCGCTAAAGTGTTTGATGAGCCATTTTCTGACATTTCAGCAATTCCAACAATCCTAGTAAGCAAATTAGCAAAAAAAAGTGTCACTGTAGCTCTTTCAGCTGATGGTGGCGATGAATTATTCGCTGGATATAATGGAACCACTCGGCAGATTTCTCAATTGGCTCAATTTCGCCAGATACCTTTCCCGGGTATTATCGGTAAAAGTTTGTTATTAGCATCTAAATTAATAAATGAAAGAAGTTATTCTCTAGAAAGAAAATTAATAGCAGCGGGAAAGATATTAATGTCAACTCATGAAAATCAATACTCTTGCTTGCTAAAGGAGGGAACAGGTATTCCCTTTAATTTAGTTGAAAAATTGATGCCAAATGTTAAAATTAGAAAATCAATAAAGGAGGTGGATATAACTTTTCTTTCAGATGAACGAAACTTTCATCTTCTATACTCATTTGAAGGGGCGTTATCAGATTTATTGTTGACTAAGGTTGACAGGGCAACAATGTCTGTGGGTTTAGAAGGAAGAGAGCCACTTTTGGATCATCGACTAATTGAATTCGCTGCTCAGTTACCATATGAATTTAAGCATGACGGGAAAATAAGCAAGAAGATTATCCGTGACATTGTTTATCGGTATGTTCCGACTAGTTTATTAGATCGTCCTAAAACAGGTTTTGATTTACCGATTTTTGAATGGTTAAGAGGGGAATTAGGTTTTCTTGTTGAAGATTTACTCGAAGGTGATTTGTCTTGCTTTCAATTTTTCAGTCTTATTGAAATTAAAAATTTAGTGAATGATTTTAAGATTGGGAAATTAAAATATCCAGATATAATTTGGAGACTCATACAATACAAAGCATGGTATAATGAATGGATGATAGAAAAGACAAATATTATATAAATGCTCTAATATAAATTATTAAGACATCTTTTAAAGATTTGGAATTAAAAAGCATAATGGACACAACATATTCAGATAAATTTTACAGTAATAGGGGAGGTACTTATTTATCGGCTCAAGTGATTGTACCTGTTTTACAGGACATGATACCCATATTTTCAGTTATAGAT
>CAYGNU010000471.1:0-3960 GCA_964351175.1 uncultured Roseivirgaceae bacterium
ACTTTTAAGTTGTGTCGCTCAGCTACTCTGGCCATAACGTCCATCAAAAGCTGATTGTGATCTGTAGCAACGTTAATATCTTCAAATAAAGGTGCTACTTCAAATTGACTTGGAGCCACTTCATTATGTCTCGTACTAACCGGAATACCTAATTTAAGGGCTTCGGTCTCAAAATCTTTCATGTATTTGAAGATCCTTGTTGGAATAGATCCAAAGTAATGATCATCTAACTGTTGACCACGAGCTGGATTGTGTCCAAACACTGCTCTACCAGCCATAACTAAATCTGGACGACTGGCGAAAAGCGCCTTATCTATTACAAAATACTCCTGCTCACAGCCCAATGAAGCCTTTACCCTACTTACTTTTTTATCAAATAATTGACATACTTTCGTGGCGGCTTTATCTACAGCTTCAACAGCTTTAAGAAGTGGAGCCTTATTATCAAGAGCTTCGCCTGTATAAGCCACAAAAACTGTAGGTACACAAAGTGTTGCACCATAAATAAACATTGGTGAACTAGGATCCCAAGCTGTGTAACCACGTGCTTCGAATGTACTTCTTATACCACCATTTGGGAAAGAAGATGCATCAGGCTCTTGCTGTACTAATGCAGTACCCTTAAACCTTTCCATTCCAGAAGAAGCATCAAAAAATGTATCATGCTTTTCCGCAGTTGATCCTGTCAAGGGCTGAAACCAATGGGTAAAATGCGTAGCTCCTTTATTTATTGCCCAAGATTTAGCCGCAGATGCTACAGCATCAGCAGTCTCGCTATCTATTTTGGAACCATCATGAATTATTTTTTTAACTTTCTTAAATACATCAGGAGAAAGTAGTGATTGCATTTGAGGTAAACCAAAAACATCAGAAGCAAAATAATCTGATATTTTCCCGCTTGACTCAACTTGAATTTTAGGCCTGTTATTGGCTAAATCAAGTGCTTTAAATCTTAAATGTGCCATGTAGTGATTTTGTTTTTAGTATTTTATACTTAGTGGTAACAAATATAACAGTAATTTCAATCAGTAGGTGTTTTTATAGCCTTTTGTCGAAAAATTTTTATATATTCTTGATTAATAGGTCTTTTTTTAACCTAAATCTCATTTTTAGCACCCCATTTTATGAAAAGTTAAGATTTATTGGAAGAAGGTAGTATGAATTCTATATAATTCAGATCATACTAGTATTTAAAAGCTAATATGATCCAAAATATTGTAGTATGTCTCACAGGATTTATAAGAAAAGCGAAGCATAACCATACGTAATGTTTGAGTACAATCTCATATAAACAAAACATTTCATGTGCTCTTTCGAGGCTCCGACCAGTCGAAAGGTGGCGGACTTGATCTATTCATTGTTAAGGTTTCGATCCAAAAACTACATGGTCAAATATTCGTAACCAGCATAATAAATGATAACACTATCTTCTTGGTGAAGTTTCCTAAGTAAATTTTAGGCTATAGCATCCAAATATCCTTTTAAGGCCGCTAGAAAGTTTTTAATGTCTTGCGGATATAAATCACCTAGTACGGAAAGTCTAAAAGTTGCGGCCTTAGCTCCTTTTCCGGGGTATATAGTAAATCCTTTTTGATACAGATAATCATGCATCTCATCAAAGTTATATTTATCATTCTTCGGTTCAATAATGGCTAGCAATATCTTAGATTGTTGTTCATATGGCAATAGAAAACTTAACCCCAAGTTCTGCAACCCTTCTACCAGCACATCCCAATTCTCTTGATACCTATTCCATCTACCTTCTTCTCCTTCTTCAAAATATTCATCAATCGCTTGTCTCAATGCATAGCATACTTGAACTGGAGGCGTAAATTGCATTTGCCCAGTCTTCTCAAACCCTACATACTGATTGTAAATATTAAAATAAAAAGACCTTTTCTGTTCGCTTAATTTTGGTAATAGAGCTGACTTAAAAATGACGAACACGAGCCCCGCCATTCCTTGAATACATTTGTTAGAAGATGAAATAACATATTCTGCCTGCCATTTATTAAGATCAATAGGAATGCCTGCATATGAACTCATACAGTCTACAATAACCTCCACACCATGCTTATGAGACAAGTCACATATCTCTTGTATTGGGTTAAGCATGCCTGTAGTTGTCTCATGATGTACAACTGCAAGGTGACTTATACCTTCATTTTCTTTCAATAGGTTCTTTATAGCCTCAAGACTTGGGTAATCACCATAATCCAATTGATATCTAACAACTTCAATATCAAAAGTCTCAGCAAGCTTAATCATTCTGGTACCATAAGCCCCATTTTCAACAATCAGTAACTTTTTGCCTTTTGGAACAGCCGAGGTAATAGCTGCTTCTAATCCTCCTGTACCACTCGCTGCAAATAAAGCTGCTACATAATCACCTTCCCCATGAACTACTTTAACAAGGTCATTCTTAATCCCTTCAATCAAAGCACCAAATTCCTCTTCTCTTGGACAAATATCTTCGACAACCATGGCGTTTTTTACCGTATCACTGGTTGTGGCTGGTCCAGGGTTTAATAAGATTTTTCTAGCTACGTTTTTCATTTTTTAGAAGGATTGGTCCAAACCCAGAACTCACCCAGGCTTTGAAAGGTTCTATTAACTAACAGAATAATATTGATTGACAAATATGCGATCAAAATATAAAAACTGTTGCCTGTATATAAAGAGGGCATACTAAATATGATAATAAGAAATAAAGGAGTAAATAGTCCTGGGCTTCTCTCAATCCCATCAATTAGGTGCCCTACCATTATTTTCCCCAAGTAGGCAGATGAATATAGTGTCATTATAAATACCAATTGAGAAACACTAAAAAGATAGACTCCTAAGCCTACAATTAATATCATTATTCCCAAATACATAAAAATGCTATACCTAACATTCGGAGTACGTCCGATGGTTTTAATAAAAGTCATTACTGAGCCTAAACATATTAATATTAATATGACTTCCATTGACGTAAACCCAAGCATCAATTCCATTTGGTATAAATTATAAACAGGAGCAAAAAAGCCAGCGATAATAATCAAACACCCCAAAATAACGCCTTCCAAGGAACCAAGTTTTTCAAAAATCAACCAACTAGTTTTAAACTGTTCATAAAAGACTACAACATGAGCCACATAAGAAAGAAGTACAACAGCAGCTACTAGCCATATATTAGTTATTGAAAAGAGATTAAATATGATCAGCATCAAAAAGCCATTGTTAAATGCATCTAAATAATGATCGCAAAACTCGCCAAGTGCAGAACCTGTTCCAGTTCTTTTTGCTTGAGCTCCATCTAAATGATCTCCAACTAAGTATGCAAATAATAAAATTGGTATTACTATGAAGTTTAGTTTACCTAGCACTTGTTGATCAAATGACAAATACAATGCGATATAAAAAAAACAATTAGAAACTATCGTAATAATGTTAGCTGGAATGGCCCAAGGTATAAAACCAATAAGAGGTGTAACAAAAATCTTCTTAAATACAGGTGTTAATAAAGAATAGTCTTTGCATTGATAGGCGTATGCTCTCATGGCTTGCAAATAAAAATAAATTTAAAGTCAGTTCCGAATACATATTCAATCTTGTACTCCATCAAATTAATAATTTAAAATCAAACGATTGAAATTAAACACGCCTTGCTCCAAGTAATTCAATGGATGTTTCAAAAGGAATTTGACGCTCTTCAAAGCGAAAATATATTATATCTTTGTGCCCTATGAAAAAAACGACACAATTCAGAAACCTTCTTACATCTAATAAATTGGAATTTATAATGGAAGCCCATAATGGACTTTCAGCCAAAATTGTAGAAGAAGCAGGTTTTAAAGGCATTTGGGGAAGTGGGCTGTCAATTTCTGCCGCGCTTGGCGTACGTGATAATAATGAGGCTTCATGGACTCAGGTTTTAGATGTTTTAGAGTTTATGACCGATGCAACAAGCATTCCTAT
>CAYGNU010000472.1:0-968 GCA_964351175.1 uncultured Roseivirgaceae bacterium
ATAGTAAATCAATCTTATACTGAAAATCACTCATCCATTCTGTCACGGCAAAATAAGATAATGGGAATGCTAGTACTGTCGCAATGATTATCAATATGACAAACTCTTTTGAAAGCAACATTACCGCCTGCTGAATGCTTGATCCCAACACCTTTCTGATACCAATTTCCTTTTTTCGTTGTTCTGCCAAATAAGCTGATAAGCCAAATAGTCCAAGGCAAGCAATCAGAATAGCCAACCATGTAAAGCCTAATACCAAACTTGAAAACCGCTCATCGGCCTCAAACATCTGTGCAAATTCCTGATCAAAAAACTCATATTCAAAAGGATAGTCAGGATATACTTCTGCCCAAACCGATTCGATATAACTCACGGTCTCGTTTACATCACCCTTGATCTTAACCGACAGATGGCCATTAGCATTAGGATTATAAAACATGATTAATGGCTCAATGGCGTGTCGCATAGAGGCGAAGTGAAAATCCTTAACCACACCAATGATAGTGCGCTCCTGATCATTGCCCATGGTTAATTTACGTCCGATAGGGTTCTCCCACCCTACTTGCTTTATAAACGCCTCATTTACAATGATACCTTCCTGCTCATCTGTTCCATATTCCGGAGAATAATTTCTGCCATCAGCTAACTCGATCCCCATAGCATCAAGGAAGTTTTCATCAAATGATAAGGCACTTACTATCCAGTTTTCCTCATCTTCAGGTCTACCTTCTGGCGTTACTCCAGTTCTGCCAAATGTTCTTCCTGGCATGTTGGATGTCATAGCAGCATTTGATATCTGATCATACTGCAACAGTCTATCTCTTAGCGTTACCATATTTTGTCTTAGTGCCTGATCATTCATGCTAATAGTAAGCACCTGATCTTGCGAAAAACCGAGATTTTTATTCTTTAAGAAATCCAATTGGCGGTTCACTAAAAGGGGTGCTATGGGGGAGGGGTGTGGCGCG
>CAYGNU010000472.1:978-3960 GCA_964351175.1 uncultured Roseivirgaceae bacterium
GACTTACCACTAAAATTTTTCTCAACCAAACGCCACTTTTACTGGTTTGGAACTGACCTCTTAAAATAGTCACTGAATTGAACTTTGATAATACAAATGCCGGATACAATCCTGCTAAAAGACCAATAACGATGGTAATACCGAATAGCTCGGCCAGTATTATAGGATGATTCATCAAATAAGAAACAACATTACCATCCATACCTAGTGGTACATAGATGGAAATCATTCCTATTAAGACCAATGAGATTATAAACGACAGGATACATATCAACACCGATTCACTCAAATGCTGGGTGATCAGTGAGCCTTTTAATGCACCCATGGCCTTTCTTACTCCTACTTCTTTTGCTCGCGAGGAAGATTTGGCCGTTGACAAATTCATAAAGTTGAAGGCCGCAATAAGAATGACAAACAGTGCTATGGCTGATAGAGAATAGATATAGATTATATCTCCTTTATTGGCGTTATTACCATCAAACAAGATATTTGCAGACATCAAATGGGTATCCTTTAATGGCTGCAGTTTTGTTACCCAAAAATCAGGCACCTCATTATTATGCGCCATTTCATTCATTTGCGTTTCTACTGAATTGGCATTTTCAATATCATTTAATTTGATATAACCTATCATACCCAACCCTCGCCATGAATCTAGATATTGAGCAAAACTTGAATCTGCCTGAGTTGGGTACATGGACAAAAGGAGATCTAGTTCTAGGTGAGAGTTCAGGGCATTGTCTTCAAGCACGCCTACCACTTCCCAATCTTCATCGTCAATGTTCAGTAGTTTACCAAAAGGGTTTTCATTTTTGAAAGTACGATTAGCAAACTCCTCGGTTAAAAAGAGTTTACGAGGGGAATTGAATTTAGCAGTATCACTGCCCTCCACCATCGGGAAATTAAATATGTCGAAGAAAGATGATTCTATATATTTAGCATGTTCTGCAAATAGTACATCATCGCCATTTTCTACGCGTTGTCTTCCTTGGCCCACTATTCTGGTAGAGGCTACTACATCTGCTAATTCTCTTTCAGCAGCATTTGGCATAATTGGATTGGTGATACCGACATTATTACTGGATACTCCCAATGCTTCATCGATAGTAGTTACCCTATAAATCTTTTCATAATCATTATGAAAGGTGTCATAGCTGAGTTCATTTTGAACATAAACGAATATCATGGCAAAACAAGCCAGTCCAATGGACAGCCCTATGACATTAATTAGAGTTGCAGATAGATTTTTGGTAAATCCGCGGAAAGCGATTTTGATGTAATTCTTGAGCATGTTGTTGTTGTTTTGAGAATGTTGACCTTTTAAAGGCAATAAAACTAAACGATTTAAAACCTTATCTTGAATGTAAGATGTTAAAAAATGTTATTAAAGGAGAATTACACCAATGGGAGATAATATATGCTTAATTGCTTTTATTGGAGCATGACATTTAATACGCCAACAACTCATATCCCTGGTCTGTGACTAACAGACCTTTATTTCATTTAGTAGCTTGCGTTCTGTGTGCCACAGAACGTGGAGAAGTATTTTTGCTTTTGATCGGTGTTTCAACAACCTTTTAATCAAGTACTCTTAAGCAGTAAACTGATTGGAAAGAAAACTTCAAGCTGAAAACTTATTTGCAGTATCGAGAGGGTTATTGCAAGAAGGTATATATATTGACAAGAACACAGAATAATTCTAATTTCTAGGTTTGGAATAAGGTTAAAATATTTTTACTGTTGCCATAAACTATATACTTTATGCTCACTAAAGGCACTCATGAAAAAGTTGATTTTGTAAGCAAGACGCTGTTCATAATAGCAATACTGCTTGTAAGTTTATTTTACCTCAAATCTATCTTAACCCCTTTGATCTTTTCTGTATTGCTCACGCTAGTATTAATCCCCGTTTGCAATAAATTTGAGTCGTGGAAGATCAATAGGATTATCTCTATTGTGCTAGTGCTGCTAACTGTATTTCTCATCACCGTTTCTTTAGGAGTGTTACTCTCAGTACAATTCAATAATTTCATTACTGACTTTCCTGATTTACAACAGAGGATGGAAAACTGGGTAGTAGGGCTGATTAATAATATAGAGACTGCCTTCAATATATCTCAACAAGAGCAATTTGGCTTTCTGAAACAGAATTCATCAGAGTTCATTAAAACCGGTGGTAAATATTTCAGTACAGCCATAGGCGCCACCACAAATATCATTTCTTTTATCAGTTTAGTGCCAATTTATTGTTTCCTGCTTCTTCTTTATCGAGATAAATTTAAAAATGTATTTTTAAAACTTATCCCTCAAAATGACACTGAGACGGCCATTGAATTGCTTGATAAGATTAAAAGTACCGTCCAACATTATGTGATGGGCCTTCTTTTAGTCATTCTTATTATTGCCGCTTTAAATGTTACAGGGCTGCTTTTGCTAGGTATAAAATATGCTCTATTTCTGGGTTTGTTTTCGGCACTTTTAACCATTATTCCTTATGTAGGCATATTCATTGGCGGAATCCTTCCTGTATTGGTAGCCCTTATTACTAAAGACTCCATGTGGTACGCAGTTGGCGTAATTGGGGTGTACTGGTTTGTTCAGTTTATTGAGGGTAATTTCATTACTCCTAAAATTGTAGGGAATCAGGTAAATTTAAATGCGCTTGCTGTAATTTTTGGACTGGTTGCCGGAGGAAGATTATGGGGTGTGATAGGATTAATAATGGCTGTCCCATTAATTGCTATTCTTAAAGTAATTTTTTCACATGTAGAAGGCTTGAAACCCTTTGCCAACTTACTGGGAAAGTAAGTTGTGTGATGACTTTCATTTCACACTTCAATTTAGGATTATAATACCTGCACCTTTGATCTGTGACTCACAGACCTTTATTTGATTTATTAACTTGCGTTTTGTGCGCCACAGAACCTTGAGAAAGGATATGCTACGAATTATGCTGAATATAGATCGCAGACTGGTTGGTGA
>CAYGNU010000473.1:0-3935 GCA_964351175.1 uncultured Roseivirgaceae bacterium
GATAAAGGGGCCTTATCATTTCATTTAAATACTGGTAGCTACCATGGCGAAGTTGATCTTCAGGTAAAATCGTTTTTGCAAGGTAAAACACTCAATAACCATGTAAAAATAGCAGCGAAGAAGATTAAAATTGAGGATATGTTAATTGATAATGACAACTTCCACCAACAATTAATAACTTCTAATCATGTAAATGGATATATTGATTTCGATTCAGAATTTGATACCAAAATAAATACAGAAAATAAAAAAATAATTTCGGCTAAGGGCTATGCTAATTTTGATTCCGTAAGGATGGATCTCATTAATTTCGAACCCATAGAGCACGCCTTACGCTTTATTAAACATGATAACTTAGATACAGTTTCAGTTGAATTTGAGAACCTACAAGTATACTTTGATGAAGAAGAAATATTCATTACACCAATTTTAATTAAAACAACTGAGACTAACTTTTTCTTTTTTGGCAGCTACTACAAAAAACAGGAGCTTGATTTAAATTTAGAATTAAGTTTAGGTGCTCTTCTTTTCAAAAGCCAAAAGAAAAAATATTCAGATTATGACAATGCCGACAGAAATAAATTGGGTGGACTTTTATTTAAGTTGAATATCACTGGATCTAAAGAAAATACTGATGTCAAACATTTGAAAAAGAAGGTATTTGCTGAACGCCTTGAAAAGACCATTCAACGAGCGAAAGACAAAAAGTCCGAACTTGAATAAAATAAATATGAAAATCTACATATATGAAAATCAATACTATTCTCATCTGCAGTTCAATTGCTCTCCTCTTCACTTTTTGCACCTCTAATAATGAAACTACAACTCAAAAAGTTGACCTAGACCCTATCCTTGATCAATATACTTCAGAACTATATGCACTAAACCCTTTATTAGCTACCAGTAATGGTGTTAATGACTATAATGACCGAATTGCGCTCAATCTATCGCAGGACTAGTAAAAATGCTTGCCATAGTATCAGGATTATACTATTGTTGGCGTAGGTAATAATATAAAAGAAGCAATAAGGGCATATAAGAGTGCCTTGAATGGTAGCGGTAACGACATGGCACCAAGTACCATAAGCAGCTTAAAAAATGTAACATCAATTATAAGTAGAATCTCAATGGATATCCAAAATGAAATACTTACTACTACTTAATTCTCGAAGGGAATGAAAATAAAATATTCTTAGGAACATCTGCTATTTAAATGAAATACCTATATCCAATGTCAAAGATAGTGTTAGTGTTTACTATGATGATGGTAAGAATGAAATTGTGGATATTCTTGAATTTGACAACTTGAATTTCAAGCTTCAAAAAACTGACGCTCAGCAACGTAAGGAAGATGACTTTAAAGAAGTAGAATAAATATGAATACACATTATCAGACCTTTTTTGAACATTGGTTCTAAATAATAATATAAACAATCAAATTCCTGTTTAAAAAGTGATCATTTTGATTATCAACATTAAATCAAAATGAGGATTAATATTTTAACAATGCTAAAAGAATGTTAATATCCTACTGATTCGTTACTTTGCTTCTAAAATTATCAATATCCAATGCCTATCGTCAATGGGTAAATTCTGACTTCAAATCAAGAGAAAGCAAGATGTCAAAAAGAAATATAATAACGCTGCTTGTTTTAGTAATAAGCTCTATAGTATTATCATCAGGCAAATCAGAGATCCCTCCCATTGACGATCCGATTAGCACCACTACAGATGACCCAAATGAAAAACCATACCTAATACTGATTTCCTTAGATGGATTTAGATGGGATTATGTAGAGAGGTTCAAGCCGCCAAATTTGACAAATTTTATAAAAAATGGTGTAAGTGCTGAGTCGCTCATCCCCTCCTTTCCGTCTAAAACTTTTCCTAACCATTATACCATTGCCACTGGCATGTATCCTGATAAACATGGTTTATTGGGCAATTCATTTTACAGTTATAAGAAAGACGTTACCTATTCAATAAACAACCGCCAAATGGTAGAAGATGGTAGTTTTTATGGTGGATCGCCCATTTGGGTGCAGGCCTCAAAGGCAAATGTGGTGAGTGCGAGCTACTTCTTTGTAGGCACAGAAGCAGATATCCAAGGCATTCACCCTAATTACTATAAAAAATATGATGGCAGTATCAAAAATGAGGAACGCATTGATCAGGCAATAAAGTGGCTTGAGATGCCTGATAATGACAGGCCACATTTGATCACCATGTATTTTTCTGATCTCGATGATGTTGGTCATAAATTTGGTCCTGAAAATAATGATGAGCTCAAATCAGCATTATTAAATCTTGATAGGAATTTGGGCAATTTGTTCAAGAGAACTGCAATGACAGGCCTGCCAATAAACATTATTATAGTTTCAGATCATGGCATGACAACTGTACCTACCAGTAATTTATTAGCAATTGACGATTTGAAAAATGAAGACTTATTTACTACAATAGACAATGGAGCTATTATAAATATTCATCCCAACAATGGTGTTTCTACAGACTCGGTCCTGCAATATTTAAAACCAAAGGAAAACCATTTCAAGGTTTATAAAACTGAAAACACTCCAGGATTTGAATATATACCTACAAACAAAAATTGGGGAAGTGTTCAGGTTATTCCAGATTTTGAGTATTATTTTTATTCTGATAAACGCATTAAAGATCTAAAAAAGAATGACATAAAGATGGTTGGAGTGCATGGTTATGACCCCAAATATAAAGACATGCATGGCATATTTTATGCCAATGGTCCAGCCTTCAAACAAGGTTACCAAACGCCCTCCGTAAAAAATATCCACGTTTATCCAATAATGTGCAAAATATTGGGACTTGATATTCCTGATGATATTGATGGGAAATTAGAGCAATTAGAAGGGGTTTTGAATAATGATTGAGCGAGAAATACTCATAATTTTGATTTAGTATTAAAAAGTTAGAGGATAGAACAATGACCTTTTGAAATTTAGGCCGATAATTTCCGGAATGACCATATTATTTCAATACATTAGCCCAAACACGAATAATCCAGAAATAAACCAAGCATGGAAGAGAAAAAGGACTTAAAACTGGCTGTTGTAATTGATGCAGATAATGTGCCTTATGCCAACGTAAAGGGCATGATGGAAGAAATTGCGAAGTACGGCATACCTACTTTTAAAAGGATCTATGGCGACTGGACTAAACCAAATTTGGCTGGATGGAAGAATGTACTCCTAGAAAATGCCATAACACCTATTCAACAATATGGCTACACCCAAGGTAAAAACTCTACGGATGCTGCTCTAATAATCGATGCCATGGATATCTTGTATACGGGCAAAGTAGATGGCTTTTGTATTGTTTCTAGCGATAGTGATTTTACCCGACTTGCAGTGCGATTAAGAGAGTCTGGGATGAAAGTGTTTGGCTTTGGCGAACGCAAAACACCCAATCCATTTATTGTCGCTTGCGATAAGTTCATCTACCTCGAAATATTGAAAAGCAAAAATGGTAATGATACCACTGATGCTAATCCAAAAAACAAGGCGGCTGAAAAAGCCGCTTCTCCTCAAGTAGATAAACAAACCATCTCACTAATATCTGCTACGGTGAATGACATAGCCGATGAAGATGGCTGGGCATTTTTGGGTGATGTAGGCAACCTAATCAATAAGAAAAAGCCAGATTTTGACCCTCGTAATTTTGGTTTTGACAAACTCACCCCATTCATAAAGTCACTGAATAAGCATTTTGATATAGACGAGCGCATAACCGACCGTGCTAAAATAAAATTGGTTTACATTAAGACCAAAAAACACTAAATCTTATGCCTATTTGGAGCCTAAAAAATAACCATTTTTATTCTAAAATATTTTAATACCCACATCTTACAAGATGGTGCATGGGAGGCTCACTGGGGGATCGATGAAGCTCCTGCTGTGCGG
>CAYGNU010000474.1:0-3926 GCA_964351175.1 uncultured Roseivirgaceae bacterium
ATGAAAGAATTTATATTAAAATATATAGATACTAATCAGAAAGATTGGATGAATAAGCCAGAAGTCATTCATGGAGAGAATTTTCAGGATTGTATTATACTCAAATTTGGTGAACCTCGGACGGCAGTTTTTGCACACATGGACTCTATTGGTTTTACTGTTAGATATGAAAATCAATTAGTACCTATTGGCGGACCACAAGCTGAAACCGGATATTTATTAACTGGTCATGATAGCCTAGGGCCAATTGAATGTGAACTGGTTGTAGATGATAATCATAAACCGTCATATAAATTTGGAAGAGCTATTGATACTGGTACTGACCTAGTATTTAAAAGTAATTTCAGAGAAACTGAAAATGATGTTCAGTGTTGCTATATGGACAATCGTCTTGGCGTTTATACTGCCCTAAAACTGGCAGAAACACTAACGGATGGCGTTATTGTCTTTAGTTGTTGGGAAGAGCATGGTGGTGGTTCGGTTCCATATTTGGCCAAATACATTTATGAAGAATGGCATATTAAACAAGCTCTTATTGCAGATATTACATGGGTCACCGATGGTGTTCATCCAGGCGAAGGAGTTGTTATTTCTATGCGAGATAGAAATATACCCAGAAAATCATTCGTCAATAAAATAATTGAACTAACTAAAGCTTCTGGAATAGATTTTCAATTAGAAGTTGAAGGTGGCGGGTCAAGTGACGGTCGCGAGTTACAGGTGTCTCCTTACCCATTTGACTGGTGTTTCATTGGGGCCCCTGAAGATAATGTTCATAGCCCTGATGAAAAAGTGCATAAATATGACATTGAGTGCATGATAAAGGTTTATCGCTATTTAATGGCCAATTTGTAGTTTGTAAATTAAAAGGAGGGCATTTATGGGAAATTTCTATATTTGCAGGCCTTTTAAAAAAGGCATTTTTTGTTATTTCAGTTTATGGTAGTTAAAGACAAGACATTTAAAAAGTTTATTCTTAACGATGAAATCGAGAAAAAGGTAAAAAGCCTTGCCCGAAAAATCAATGCAGATTACAAGGATAAGCATCCACTTTTCATCGCCATACTCAATGGATCATTTATGTTTGCAGCCGACCTCTTAAAGGAAATTAAGATTGATTGCGAAATATCCTTTGTTAAGGTGGCCAGCTATGAGGACATGGAAAGTTCAGGAAACGTAAAGCAACTAATAGGTCTTAATGAAAACATCTTTAATAAAGATGTAATCATTATTGAAGACATTATTGATACGGGCAGAACTATTTCCAAAATACTGGAGGAATTCAAATCATTAGGTGCAAACACTGTGGAGGTTACTACATTACTTCAAAAACCAAAATCAAAAAATGTAGAAGCAAACTTTAAATACATTGGCTTCGAAATACCAGATAAGTTCGTTGTGGGCTACGGCCTTGACTATGATGGTCTTGCAAGAAATACAAAGGATATCTATCAACTTAAGGACTAGGTCAGGTTTTTTACCCTATATTTAAGAATTCAAAAACATTAACATGCTAAATATTGTAATATTTGGCCCTCCCGGAGCGGGTAAGGGTACTCAAAGTGAAAAACTAATTGACAAATATCAATTAAATCACATATCTACTGGAGATCTATTCCGTTGGCATACAAAGAATGATACAGTCTTAGGGCTAAAGGTAAAGGAGATTATGAACAGCGGTGAATTAGTCTCTGATGACATAACCATCGCCATGCTTAAAGAGGAAGTAGAAAAAAATCCAGACTCAGGTGGCTTTCTATTCGATGGATTCCCTCGTACAGTAGCACAAGCGGAAGCTCTTGACGAATTAATGAAATCAATGGATACTAAAATTCATCATGTGGTTGAATTAAAGGTTTCTGAAGAAGAAGTAAAGAAAAGAATAGCCAAGCGTAGACTTGAAAGCAATAGAGCTGATGACGCTGATGATAAGCTCATCAAAAGAATTGATGAATATTTTAACAAAACAGTTCATGTTTTGCCATATTATTCTAATTCAGGAAGGCTTTCTACTGTCAATGGAATAGGCGACATCGATCAGATATCTCTATCAATAATTGAGATATTGGATAAATAAATAATACAAGTGGCCTCCTCTAATTTCATAGACTACATAAAATTCTGTTCCAGGTCAGGAGCTGGTGGTGCTGGGGCTGTCAGCTTCAGAAGAGAAAAACATGTACCTAAAGGTGGCCCTGACGGAGGTAATGGAGGTAGAGGCGGACATATAATACTACGAGGTAATGCTCAATTATGGACTTTACTTCATCTAAAGTATAAAAAACATGTTATTGCTTCCAACGGACAGTCTGGCTCTGGAAGCAAAAGTTCTGGTGCCGATGGTGAAGATGTAATACTTGAAGTTCCATTAGGTACTATAGCCAGAAGTGACGAAACCAATGAAAAGCTTTATGAGATAACTGAAGACGGTGAAGAGGTCATTCTTACGCCCGGTGGCCGTGGTGGATTAGGAAATGAGAATTTCAAAACTGCTACTAACCAAACTCCTCGATTTGCCCAACCTGGTGAAGAAGGCAAGATTGAGTGGATCATATTAGAATTAAAGGTATTAGCTGATGTTGGCTTAGTAGGCTTTCCAAATGCAGGAAAATCAACCCTATTATCTGCTGTCTCTGCTGCGCGCCCAGAAATTGCTGACTATCCATTTACTACCTTGGTGCCAAACCTTGGCGTTGTTTCGTACCGTGATGATAAGTCATTTGTTATGGCTGACATCCCGGGAATTATTGAAGGTGCGTCAGAAGGTAAAGGATTAGGAATCAGATTTTTAAGGCATATAGAAAGAAACTCGGTACTTCTTTTTATGATTCCAGCTGATGCCGATGATATTAAGGAAGAATATAAGATATTACTAGGGGAACTAAGAAAATACAATCCAGAATTACTAGATAAAGACAGACTTCTTGCCGTTTCTAAATCAGACCTTTTAGATGAAGAACTTAAAGCTGAGATAAAAAAAGAGCTGCCAAAAGACCTAGCTCACTGCTTCATTTCATCCATCACACAAGATGGCATCACAGAGCTCAAAGACATGCTCTGGAAATCACTGCATTAATTACAAACGTGTCATTTTGACATAAGAAGGCCTTTGGCAGAGTAATTGTCAATTTTGCAAAGATATTTTAGTGATCTATTCAAAAAAGATGAAAACAGAGAACATAGAAGAGCAAGAATCTCAAAATAATGAGGAAATAGCTGCTGAAGAAACAAATGATCAGCAAGAGATGACTGATCAGGTTGAGGAGAACGAAGAGGAAGAGTCTGAAGAAACTGACGAGTTGACCAAGCTTCAAGACGAGTTGTCAGAAAGCAAAGACAAGTATTTACGCCTATATTCTGAGTTTGATAACTTTAGAAGAAGAACGGCCAAAGAAAAATTAGATCTTGTACAGACTGCTACAGAAGACTTAATGACGGCACTTATTCCTGTACTAGATGATTTTGAAAGAGCTGAGAAATCATTTGAGGACAAAGATGCTGATGTTAAAGCTGTAAAAGATGGTATTGATCTAATACACAATAAATTCAGGAAGATATTAGAACAAAAGGGGTTATTGGTAATGAAAGGTGAACAAGGTATGGATTTCGATTCAGATTTCCATGAAGCAATTACTCAAATACCTGCTCCAAAGAAAAGTTTAAAAGGAAAAGTTGTAGACATTATCGAAAAGGGTTATTTGTTAAAAGATAAAGTGATTCGATATGCAAAAGTTGTCATAGGCAATTAATAGTTGCTTAAACCATAAAAAGCATGGCAAAAAGAGATTTTTACGAAATATTAGGTGTTGACAAATCGGCAAGCCAAGAAGAAATAAAAAAAGCTTATCGTAAAGTTGCTATTAAATTTCACCCAGATAAAAACCCGGGCGATTCAGAAGCTGAAGAAAAATTCAAAGAAGCTGCTG
>CAYGNU010000475.1:0-3923 GCA_964351175.1 uncultured Roseivirgaceae bacterium
ATTTCGAACGTATGTAATGTGGGCATATTCAATACTAATATTTTAATATTAATTAAACCAGTCCCATTTACACTAGTTGTCTTAATATTTGACCAACACCATCTTCTTCATTACTTGCGGTAGTATAATTAGCAATTTTCTTGATCTCATCATGAGCATTTTCCATTGCGAAACTGAACTTACCCAGCCTCATCATTTCTAGGTCATTCATAAAATCCCCAAATACCATTGTTTCATCATAACCGATATTAAGTATTTTTTGAAGCTTACTTAGCGCAACTCCCTTATTGGCCTCTTTATGTGAAAGGTCTAACCATCGGGCACCAGAGACCTTCACTTGAAGTGTGCCCTCCAAGTGCTTAAAATGTGGGTAGCTGTTTTTTTCTGAACCAACAAAGTCACAAATGGCAATTTTCAGAAAATCGTCATCCTTAACTTCTAGGAGGTTATTTACAATTTTACTGCGACTATAGTATTTAGTCATTTGTTTAATAAACTCTGGAGCCTCTTTATCAATATAGGCGTAGTTTCTTCCACATAGAATAGGGTAGGTGTCCTTTATTTTTCTTGCAACTTTTATTTGTTCAAATGCCACATCAGGAGCCATGGATTGAACATGTAAATCTTCACCTTTATAAACCATATAGCTTCCATTATCACCTATAAAATAAATGTCGTCTGTCAAGCCAGTGAATACTTCGAGCAAGTTGTAGTATTGTCTGCCACTGGCTGCCACAAAGTAAATACCCTTGGCTTTTAGTTTATCAAATATTTCGTAAAAATCGCTTCCTAATTGATGCTGACTGTTTAGGAGAGTACCATCCATGTCTGAGACTACAAGTTTAACTTTACTTAGATCCATATATAAAAAGTCAAGATTTGGTTATACATCTTTAATTTGGTTATGAAAGCTCTTAATGTAGCTCGCTGGGTTTTGACCGACAATCTTTTTGAATTGACTATTAAAATATGTTGCAATTTTAAACCCAACTTGATAAGCAATTTCAATTATAGCAAGATTTTTCTCTATTAGCAGGTCACAAGCTTGCGATATTCTATATTGATTTAAAAATAGGCTGAAGGTTTTATTAGTTGCTCTTTTAAAGAATCTGCAGAAAGAGGGGACAGTCATGCTTACTATATCAGCCATTTCGTCAATAGTGATCGATTTTTGATAATTATCACTTACATGATCATAAATAGCGTTTATTCTCTCTTGATCATAAGGGTTAGCAAGTGTAGGCTTATGAAAAGTACTCAATGTCTGGTAGTCATCAGTCTTTGATAGTTTTTGCAACACATTAAGTAAAATCAGTAGTCTTTCAAACCCCTTTTTTTCTGAAATGCTCTCAATTAATTCGAACATTTCATATTTAACCTTATGACTAAATGCTAAACCGTGCTGAGCTTTATTAAGTAGTTTATTTATACTTTTAAATTCGATTTTAGCGAATAACTCTGAACCTAGAAATTCTCTTTTAAACTGAATTACTATTTCCTTGTTATCAGGATAACTATTGTTACTAAAGGAAGAGTGAGGAACATTTGCCCCCAAAAGGATAAGGTCTCCATCGGAGTAGTGCGTTATGCTATTACCAACATGTCGCTTTCCATGTCCGTTTTTTAGCAGTACTAACTCTATTTCTGGGTGGATATGCCAGTTGGAGATATGACATAAAGAGGTTTGGTCAAAAACTTGGACGGTGAATGAACTTCCAAAACTGAGGTCTATTTTTTCAAAAACCGGTTTCATTTTAAATGTATTAATTATAATACTATTTTAACGTTATTAATGCTAAAATTATTAATTGAGATAATATAATTAAATAATGTGATAATGTGGTGTAATATAACCATTAATAGACCCTCTACCTTTGCTGCATGATTAAAAAACTAAGACACTATCTAAGCAACCCTAAGCATTTGGCGGTAGGGTTATGCTTTTTAATGTTAAGTATTTTGTTTGCACTATGGATTACAAGAATTCCTGAAGTGAAAATGAAGCTTGGTCTTTCAGACGGAGATTTGGGTTCTGCATTGTTCTTCACACCTCTTGGTGCAATAATCTCAATGCTATTAAGCTCGAATATGATTAAATGGAAAGGCGAAGGAAAATCAACAACTTTCGCTTTGTTGTTTTATGGACTTACAATAGCTACTCCTTTAATTGCTTACGATTTTGTGACTCTTTGTATTGCTTTATTTTTATTAGGTTTTTCGATGGGATGGGTAGATATTTCCATGAATGCAGTAGCCAATACCATAGAGAAAGAAGATGGGGTTAAGATAATGAGTACAAGTCACGGCTTTTTCAGTCTTGGAGGAATAATTGGTGGTGCCTTAGGGGGTATTTTAGCAGGTGTTGGAACTAACGGCATCGTTCAAATGATAATAGCATTTGCTGCATTAACCTTGATAGTATTCTTTATCATCAGGCCAAGAATTAGTCATATTAATGACGAATCTAATAAAGAAAGTCATGTCATCTTCTCAGTTCCAGGTAAGTCGTTAATCGGTTTGGCAGCAGTAGCATTTTGCATTATGCTAGGAGAAGGTGCCGTGGCGGACTGGAGCACGGTTTATTTAAGCAATAATTTAAGTTCCGGACCAACACTGGCAGGTTTTGGCTTTGCGGCCTTTTCAGCGACAATGACCATAGGGAGATTTAATGGCGATTATCTAATAGAGCGTTTTGGAGGTAGTAATGTAGTTAGAGCGGGTTTAATAATGGCTTTTGCTGGACTAATATTATTATTTCTTGAAAGTATAATTGTTGCACTTCTAGGCTTTGCGTTAATAGGTTTAGGATATAGTACTGTCATTCCAATTTTGTTCACGCAAGCCTCTCAAAAGGCGGATGTTACACCTGCTAGAGGTTTAGCCTCAGTGGCTACATTGGGTTATTTTGGCTTCCTTATAGGCCCTGTTATTATTGGCTGGGCTGCGGAAGTTATCGGACTCACTTTAAGTTTTGGAATATTAGCAGCCTTAACACTGGTGGCTTTTTCCTTTGTTATGAAGAAATCTGCTGTTTAATTGGTAGCTTTTCTTAGAGTGAGTAGTTTGTAAATTAAAAATACCCATGGAAAGCCATGAAGTAAAAGATCAAAATAATCCATTAGTTGCATACCATTAGCACCTCCAATAAGCCATTTTATTTTGCCAAATATATGTGGCTCTGGGGTGTAGGGTGCTAATCCTAGTGTAAGGCATAAAACTATTGGCAGAAATAATGAAGACTTGTCTATTTTCATAATTTACTTTTCGATTAACGGTTACTCCTTATTGAAGTGAAGTTTAAAAGTAGTTCCTATTCCTACCTTCGATTCGAAACTTATTGAACCGCCCATTAGTTCCGTAAACATTTTAACTATGCTTAATCAAAGACCTGTAGATTGCTCACCACCTGTCGGTTGTGCGCTAAGCCTCTGATACTTTTTAAAAATTCTTTTTTGGTCGTCAGAAGTAAAGCCAGGGCCACTGTCGGTGACTTGAATTTCAATCTGTTTACCTAAATCAATAGCCTTCAACTCAACTTTTGAATTAGCATTTGAAAATTTGATGGCATTCGAGATTAAATTATCCAGAACTTGATTTACAAAAACTTCATCACCAACTATTGTCATATCATTATCAATCGCTAAATCAAGCTTAATATGCTTTTTAGCAGCAATGGTGTCATATTCATTATAAATTTCAGTGAATATTTTATTCAAGTTAACCTGTGATAGTTTAACATTTAGTTCTCTTGATTCAATAGCATCAACATCCAATATTTTACTGATCATTTCTCGCAGCCTATTAGATGAGTTGATAATCTGTTGGATGATTTCTATTTGGTCTTTTGAAAGCTTTTGTTTGTCCATTAAAAGGATTTCAGCAAGACCGGCAACTTGGTTGATCGGTGATCTTAAATCATGTGA
>CAYGNU010000476.1:0-3922 GCA_964351175.1 uncultured Roseivirgaceae bacterium
GTCTTATCAGAAAATGTAATCAAGCATGTTGAAGAATCTGATGGAAAGAATTCGCTGAAGGATGTCATTTATAAGGCCTCCAGTGAGGTGAGCTCAGCCATTCTTACTGCAGTCGCCACAACTATTGTTAGCTTTCTTCCGGTATTTACGCTTGAAGCTGCGGAAGGTAAGTTATTCCGCCCTCTGGCATTCACCAAGACTTTCGCCCTCATTGCAGCGCTGTTAGTGGCTTTGTTCATTTTGCCAACACTAGCACATTGGTTCTTTGGTTTGAAGCTTGATAATAAAAAGGCAAAGTATGCTGTAAACCTTGTACTTGGGCTGGCGGCTATTTATTGCATGTTTATCGGTTCTTGGTTTTTGGCCATTTTCATTTCCCTTTATCTGGTAGCCATTATTATTGAAGATCAACTTGGCAAATCTTTCTGGTGGTCTAAGTACTTAAGCATCGGTGTTATGCTGATTGGCGTTACTTGGTTATTAACAGAATATTGGCTTCCACTTGGGCCAGCAATGGGCTTTTTCTTTAATTTCATTTTTGTAATCATATTGCTATCGCTCATTTTAGGATTCTTCTGGGCGCTAGAGCATTATTATGAAAGAATATTAACGGTATGTCTTGAGAATAAGGGAGTTTTTATAACTATTCCTACCTTCTTAGTATTGCTCGGCTTGAGTATTTGGATAGGATTTAGCACTGTTTTTGGATTTATTCCTAAAGCCTTTGATGCAGTAGGAGTTAACATAAAAACTAATTCAGCTTGGTCTTATTTGGCACATAAGTTTCCTGGGATAGGTGAGGAGTTTATGCCTTCATTGGAAGAAGGGAGCTTTTTATTGATGCCTACTTCCATGCCACATTCGGGTATCGAATTTAATAGAAAAGTGGTAGGCCAAATCGATATGCTAGTGACAGCTATTCCGGAAGTTGACGTAACAGTCGGCAAATTAGGAAGGGTCGAATCTGCCTTAGACCCAGCGCCTATCAGTATGTATGAGAACGTCATTAACTATAGGCCGGAATACATGCTTAATGAAAAAGGGCACCGGCAGCGATTCAAAGTGGATGGTGATGACAATTTTATACTCGCTGATGAAACTGTGATTTCAAATGAAGATGCACTTCTTCAAGATATAGCAAGAGATCAATTGGTAGCAGATGACAATGGGCAGTTTTTTAGAAACTGGCGTTCACATATTCGTTCAACTGATGATATCTGGAATGAGATTGTAAAAGTGACCAAGATACCTGGTGTTACTTCTGCGCCAAAGCTTCAGCCTATTGAGACGAGACTGGTAATGCTCCAGACTGGTATGAGAGCACCTATGGGCGTTAAAGTTTATGGACCATCGCTGGCTATCATAGAGAAGTTCGGGATTCAGTTAGAAGGAATCTTAAAACAGGTGCCTTCTGTAAAGACAGAGGCTGTTTTTGCAGATAGGATTGTAGGAAAGCCCTATCTCCAACTGAACATCAACCGCGAGGAAATAGCGCGATATGGCCTTAGCGTGGAAGATGTGCAGCAAGTTATAGAAACGGCCATTGGTGGTATGAAAATCACCTCAACTGTGGAAGGAAGAGAGCGATATCCGGTAAGGGTGCGTTATCCTAGAGAGTTGCGTGATGACCCTGAGGCGATCAGAAATATTTTAGTCTCAACACCTACGGGAGCGCAAATCCCTTTAGGACAATTATTGAATATTGAATATGTAAGAGGCCCCCAAGCTATTAAAAGTGAAAACACCTTTTTGGTAGGCTACGTACTTTTTGATAAAAGAGATGGCTATGCTGAAGTTCAAGTGGTGGAGGATTCAAAAGCGGCTATTCAATCCGCTATTGATAATGGACAATTGGAGGTGCCACCCGGGGTAAGCTTTAAGTTCTCTGGAAGTTATGAAAACCAGATTAGGGCGGAAAAAAGACTTTCGATCATCGTTCCCCTTGTGCTAATGGTTGTTTTTCTCATTCTGTATATGCAGTTCAAATCCATAGGCACATCTTTAATGGTATTTGCCGGAGTGGCTATGGCATTTAGTGGAGGTTTTATCCTTATTTGGCTGTATGGCCAGCCTTGGTTTGGTGATATCTCTATTGGCAGTATTGGTCTAAAAGATGTTTTTCAAATTGATACCATCAATCTTAGCGTAGCAGTTTGGGTTGGTTTCATTGCCTTGTTTGGCATAGCAACTGATGATGGCGTATTGATGGCCACCTACCTTGATCAGAGTTTTGAGAAAAGAACTACTCAAACTGTAGGTCAGGTTCGATTAGCGGTAATAGCTGCTGGAAAAAGAAGGATTAAGCCAGCGGTGATGACTTCTGCCACAACGATTATAGCGCTTCTGCCTATTCTAACTTCAACAGGTCGCGGGTCAGATATCATGATACCCATGGCAATACCAGCTTTTGGAGGTATGGTCGTTGCTGCCATCACTTATTTCGTAGTGCCGGTGTTTTATTGCTGGCGTGAAGAGTTCAAATTAAGAAAATCACAAAATGAAAATATATAGTTTATTATTCATCATCATGATATGCTTTGCTTGTGAGTCTCCAAAGACTATTACAGTTGAGAATTATGGTGTTTTAAGAAAAATCAAGCACGAAGGTGATATTTCTGGCAAAGTGAAAATTGATACCCTTGATAATGTCAATCTATATGGGTTGGGTGCCTTGGCTCAAATGAAAGGCGAGATTACTGTAGTCAATGGACAGATTTATGTCTCTAAAGTCGTAGATAGTGTGGCTGTCATTGGCAGTTCAGAGAATGTTAATGCGGCACTTTTTGTATTTAGTCAAATTGATAAGTGGGATACCCTCACCATTGAAGGCGATGACGATCTTGAATTACTTGTCAGCAGCACTTTGAAAGAAAGAGGAGCTTTGACACCAACGCCTTTTATAGTTATTGGTGAACCAGAGTTGGTGAATTATCATATTATCAATCTCGATCCAATGAGTGAAGACAAGTCTGATCATAAGGCTGGGTCTTTTACAGATACTGTCGAAAATAGAGCAGTTACATTGCTGGGTTTTTATGCAGACGATGCGCAAGGAGTGTACACACATCATGATAGCAAAATACATGTTCATTATGTAGATGGCAGTTCTTTGCTTAACGGACATGTTGATGAAGTGAAGTTGGGTAATAATGAATTCAAACTTTTAATTCCAAAGCCATGAGACTCATTATAACATCTATACTACTTGTCGGACATATAACATGGGTTGTAGCGCAAAGTAATCTTGAGCACTATCAGGAAATGGCCTTGAAAAATAATCCTGAGGTACAGGCGAAATACAAACTGTTTGAAGCGGCTATGCAGCGGACCTCTCAAGTGAATGCTTTACCGGATCCTACAATTTCATTAGGTTATTTTATCTCACCAGTGGAAACGCGTGTAGGACCTCAAAGAGCAAGAATCTCATTAAATCAAATGTTTCCTTGGTTTGGAAGTTTGAAAGCCCAGGGGGATGTAGCAGCCGTAGAAGCACAGGTCTATTATCAGCAGTTTCTGGAAACGCAGCTTGCCATTGAGTTGAAGGTGGCCAAAGCTTATGTGCCTTTGATGGAGCTAAAATCATTGTATGATGTAGCCAATCAAAACCTTGAATATTTGAAAGTGGTAAAAACCATTGCTACTAGCTCCTATGAAAATGGGAAAGTATCACTTGCCGATGTGCTCAGAGTTGATCTTAATATCCAGCAGGTAGCATCTCGCATTAAATTACTTAAGGATAAAGAAAAACCACTTTCAGTGATGTTTAGAAAGGTGCTTGACGAATCTGATTCTTTTCAAATTGATTATGATTCATTGCTAATTCCTGATTTTGAAAATATTGAGGTTGACTTTCAGGCTCATCCGATCGTTCAGGAGCTGGATTATAAACAACAAGCAGGAACTGCTAAAATCTCGGCTATTG
>CAYGNU010000477.1:0-3908 GCA_964351175.1 uncultured Roseivirgaceae bacterium
ATGGGTGGCCGAATGTTTTTGGAATCAGTGGCCGGATCGTTCCGGAATATGCAGTCGTTATCACGACACGGAAAAGATGGTCGGTTTCCCACTGAATTTTGCTCGCCATGTAACTTCCTCTCAATATAGCAATTAGAAGCAATAAAAGAGCCAGCAAGGCCGTATCACTCAGACTTCTATACGTAGTGACAACCCCTAGAAATCCAATACCCCCCTCTATGCCCTCCAAAACAAAGAAAGTACGAAATTTCCCGAAAAGCGAGTCCGGTAAATTCTTCAGTGCGGCAATATACATCCATGCCAAAGGATTAACCAGGAACGCAGCAAGTACCCCAAAAATCAAGAATATGTACGGGTTTTGTTCTTCGGCCGCTATTACATGTAACCTTACGGTCTCATGGCAGCTATTCCATTGCGAGGAGCTTCGGTTCTCACCTCCAATAGCCGCAATCAGACAGAAGACTTCGTCACCCCACTCCAAACTTGCACCGTTTACCAATGCAATCATTGCTGCCTCAAGTACGCTAATGCTACCTAGGTCTGAAGCCTGCGCTCTTTGCAAATGTGTATAAGGGTGTTCGTCTTCTGCGTCCGCCCCGCGCGCCCTTTTCAGCGTTTCTCGGCTCAGCCAGTCGTCGGTTTTGTGAAAACCAGTATCAATGAACCACGCAATTTTGTTTGCATCGTCTTCTTTGGCAACAAATGTGACGTGGTCTTTGCCCTTGGAAAATGACGCTGGCGGATCCACCGCAAACAATATTCTTAGGAGTATCGCACTCCATTGTTTGCCTTTTATGAAATCTACTGGCGTAACAAAATCATTGATGTGTTCGTCGCAATATTTTTGTTGAGCTAAGGAAGTAAAAACACCTACCTTTTGATGCTGACTTGCAGAATAGAGGCTTTGATAAAGATGATCATTGCCGCCTTCTGAGATCAGGCTAGCAAGATATGGAACGGGTGCAACAAGGAGTGAGTTGCCGTTGGCATCCGTGGCAAGCCGTACCGAACAGCGGTTCTCGTTGAAAGCCCAAAAAAGTTGGCCGAATGGTCCTGTATAAAGAGGTACGTCCGCACGCATTCTCTTAGTGCCTCTCACAAATGCAATATTCAACAACGTGCGCGAACTATTTGCCTTTTGAATTTCTTCTATAAGCTCCTTAGAGGTGGATACCTTTTTTCCATTAAACTCAGAAATTACATCGTCTTGCTGAAGCACGCCTTGCGCGGGAGTGCCTAAAATAACGTTAGAGACGTATGCACCCTTCGAAGCACCAGACTCCAGGAAGTCGCCGACTCTTACGCCTAGTATTGACTTTGAGCTTTCCTCTATCCAGATAGCTCTAGGCAACATGTCCATTAGCATCGGCAAGAAATAATCTTCCCGTCTCGTTTCATACTCCCGTCGGGGCGAGTGACGTCTAGGATCGCTCGTAATCAGCCGAAAATATGCAAAAGCCCCGCTTTCGTACTGACGTATCGTGCGCATACTCCTCTGAACCGAAGAAGACAGACTAGGATCTCTAAGAGCCTTCTCTAGTGTTAAATCGCTGTCGTTTGGAATATCATCCTCGTATCTTTTGGCCATGTAAAAAATTCTTCGGTCATCAATTGAACCGAACTGTCTTCGCCATTCTTCATCTCGGTACATGGCGGCCTGCCCGTTTTCCAGTATCGGAGGGGTGTAGCCGACCGGAAGTTCTAGACCTTCGTAGGCTAGCTTGAGGTCTTCAAAATGCGGATTGAAGTAGATCGTGTCTCCATAAGAGTTCACAAACTGCCCCATCATCGCTGCAGTAATCTTGTCTTTTGGTATTCCAAGTTTTCTTGCTTGGTTGACCATTATTGAGAGCGCTTGCTGTCCTAGCTTGCGCCTATAGTCAAAGTGCTGTTGCCGAGTGTATTCTTTAGAACGCCTGACATGCTCTAGCGTTTGATAGACATCAGACGTAAAGAACCTGTCATAAACTTTATTGCCTAACACCGACTCTTGCTCGTAGAAATCTTGAGATGTGGCGGTTCGTGCTGGAAAAACAGTACCTACAAACACTGCGAACAACAGCAAGCCAGGAATCAGAAAATTTAATGCATTGACAACCATTGGCATTTTTCCTGCTCATGTTGCCTAGTTTGGTTTGCGATCAGAAAATAAGATCTCGGCAAAGTTATGCACAGGGCTTGGATCAACCTTTTTTGGCACAGCCATTCCTATCTATTTCTGACAACCATCTAGCAAAATGCAAAGGCCACGCGCTCTGACACGTTCGCGCAATACGATTTGTAGAACAGCATGCATGGACTTGTGCGCGCAAGTATTGGCGGATACTCGAGCCTAAAAGTCCAAATTTTGAATCGCCTAGTGGCGTGATATCGATGACGTAGGTCGATAGGCTGGGTATCACGGCTTTCTGCGATGAAGATACTGTCCAAGACGACCGAAGAGATGCCCGCCCCGTATCACATGCTGGAATAGTTCCAATATCCCAAATATTGCATGAAATTGCACCCAAAGACCGACACAGTTTCATACCCATCCAAAAGCGACATTTCTCAATACGCGCAAGCCAGTAACTGGAGCTATATCTACTTCGAAAGAGTAATTTGATCTGGGCGCGCAGACGTTGGCCGCGCCCTCAACAATGTTTTGAGACTTCAAGAGTGATTTCCAGATGAATTTGCCGACCATTACAAAATTTGATATAATACTCAGTATGGCGCGGCTGTTGCGTGGCGCTGCAATGAGGTGTGATGGAAGAAGGTTTTCGGACGCATATCGAAAGAGAGAGTGCAAAACAGCGCGATCAGGATCGAGACGACTTTCACAATGAAACGGCGGGGCGAGATGTTGGCCGCATGAAGCGCTTTCTGCCGGGTGAGGCGCGGCCTGGATACAGCAAATCCAAACAGGAAAAGCATACGGAACAATTGTCGCAATTGGCGATTATGATGCAGAACGCCGAATATGCGGCGCTGTATACTGACACGGTTGAACTGGTTCAGGATCATGCCGCGAAGGCGGAGGCCGGGATTGAAAACGCGCGCTCTGTGTTGAGCGAGGCCGGTCAGACACTGGAAGATTTGACTGATGAAGCCGCGAAGCTACATCCGGACGGCGCACCTGTATTTTTGGATGAAAATGGCATAGCCGTGCGGGCGGATGGATCACCGCTATCGCCGGATGAAACAGACTCGGTTGTTTGGCCGGAGGATGCGCCGAGCTACGAAGAGTACCGGGACGCCAAACAGGCGTATGTCGATGCGCAAGAGCGTATAAACGCCTGGATCAACTACCAGCTTTATCTCGGTGACGTGCAGAACCGATTGAACGATCCCGACAATCCTCTGACCTCGGAGGAGTTGAAACAGGTTCAAGATGATGTTGAAGCTCGAATACCGGCTGCCATTGAAACGTATGCAGAGTACGAGCCATTGAGTGATAGTCCTGTGCAAACGAGCACCAGTTCTATAAACAAGCCACCAATCTAACCGAGTTTGTCTAATTCCTGTAGGTCATACTTCCGCAAGCCTTTTCCAGCATCGCTAATATAACCCCGTGCGGATGATAGGACGGATACAGAGAAGTGGTGCAATGTCAGACGAGAATGACAATCACGAGAGCACTAGAATTGCACATCTGACAATGCTCCAAGGCGTGATCACAAGAATGGGCGCCAATTCGTTCAGCCTGAAAGCCCTATCCGCTGCGTTTGGAAGCGCTGCAGTGGCTGTCATCGCTGGTGCTAGTCATCCATCGCCTTTCTACGCCGCCGCGGCCGGCGTTCCAATTATCATTTTCTGGCTAATGGACGCGCAATATCTGCGCTTGGAACGCGCTTACCGGCAACTCTATGACCACGTTCGAAAAGGCAAAAAGATCGAGCCGTATAGTCTCGAAGCAACACCTTTTA
>CAYGNU010000478.1:0-3895 GCA_964351175.1 uncultured Roseivirgaceae bacterium
CGAACCTAAAACTGCTTAATGAGAGTTTTGGAGCAGCAGGTGAGACGGTTTATACAGCGGGGGATAAAATCGAAGGATTGGAAACTGAATTTCTTAGCAAAGCTCAAACTCCATACCTGTGGTGGAAACCGGATGGGGTGGGGGTTATTTAATGCAATTAATTATGGGAAATAGTAAAAGTAGGAGTGATATAGAAATTTTCAAGATTTTCATTCTGATTTGAAAGAGAAACAATAACTCTCAAATTATAGCTTTTCCCAGTAGGCAAAATAAAATTAGTGCGGAAAAAATCTGATTCCATTTCATCTTGTTCAATAGTAATTGCAGTATTCCAATCAGATGAAGAAGTTAATTTGTACTCTACAGTTGTTATATCATCAAAAGCAGTTCTTCTAAACCATTGTACAAACACTGTATCGTTACTTGAAAAGTATCCAATGTTCGAAATACGACCAAAATCTAAACTCTCTGTTTCCAATTCCATTCCTTTTTTAAAAGACCCATTCTCAATATAGAATGAAGTGATTCTATATTGCATGTCAATACCATATTCATTCAAAGCTTCTGAGAAAAATGATGCTTCCAATGTATCTATTTTGGTGTATTTAGATTTTGTTGAAAACCTCTTCTCAATAAAGAATCCATCATTAAATGAAGATTCATTATTCCAATTCAAACTAATCTCTTTTTCTGAAGGAGAAATAAAACTATTAAGATTAGATATTTTGGGATTAAAAAGAGGGGATTCGGGATCATTTTCATTGATACGAGAAGCATCGGGAATAGATAATAAACATCCAGAAAAGAAGAATATGAGCGAGATGAAAAATAATGATGGTTTTATAGTCATTTTTCAAAAATTAATGGAAGCACCCAATGAAAGGTATTTTTCAAGTTTAGGTTCAATAAAGAAGTCAATATTCCTTTTGTCTCTAGTTTCTAATTTTTTATATAATTTCACTTTATTTATTACATCCAGAGCAACAACACCAAGAATACCATATAACGCAGCGTTTCTTTTATTGTTTATCGAACTAAAAGTTTCGCTTTGTTTTTTCATTTCTATTGCAAGTTCTAAGGCTCTCCGTTCATTAGTCTCCTCAAGATAAAGATCTCGAATTACATTGTAATCCTTCAACATAGACGAATACTCTCTTTGATATTTAACAAAGTACCAAGATGATACTGCATAACCAGTAGTTACAAGCGCTAAAACTCCGTAGTTTTTTACCTTCAAATAAGACATCCCTGGGAGCAAAGCATAAAGTGGAAATTTATCTCGACTTGAATAAAAATGGAATTCCTTAACATCTATTTTTTGGTTTAATTTCTTCTTAAACACAAGTTCTTTAGGATCAAATTCTTCATTTTCTAATTGTATAGTAACCGTTTTACTCTCGATAAAAAAGGAATAGTATTCTTTCGCTTTAAACTCTTCATCCACAAATATTTTAGTGTCTTCATCAGAAAGTATAATTGTATCTCCACCTAATAAGTACTTTAGAGATGCATTGGATGATTTTAAGTTGATCGTAGTTTCTGATAGATCAAAATTATAGTTAATGGTATAGGTTGAGTCTTTGAGGACATTACGAGTAATGTAATGGTCTTCATTGGTAGGATAGGAAAGAAAGAGATGGTAGAATCCATTACTTACAATTAATGTATCACCGTTTGCAATTTTTTTAATCGAAGGTTTTACTAATCCAAATTGTACATAGGCAGTATCAACATTAAAGTTGAAGATAAGTTTACCTTCATATAATGCAGAGCTCACATTTTGTGAAACTGAAATACTCGAGAAGCTAAATAAGTATAATATGGTAACTAGAAGTATGTTTTTTAATAGTTTCAATAGACTGTTAGCTTTTATAGTATTAACGCTAAAAGATAAGATTTTTTTTAAATCGGGATAGCATTTTTTATGCAAAAGGTATTTTAAAGTACTTTCAATATTTGATCTCAAAATCCCTATTTTTGTAAAAAATAGAAGACTTATATAAGAGATAAATAGTGCACTCCTACAATCCGGCAGATATCGAGACTAAATGGCAAAGATTCTGGCATGAGAATAATAACATCAAAATTTGAATCAACACATAAAACCTAAGTTTTGTTTACTTCATTTATGCTCTATAGTATTAACCCACAATACTAAACTCAAAGAGCTCATAGCAAATTCAGCATAGAGGTTAAAACGATTTATACAGCAGCTGTAAAGATTTAAGGACTTGAGATTGAATTTCTTAGCAAAGCCCAAACCCCTGATCTGTGGTGGGAACCGGATGGGGTTGGGATATTTTAAAAGTTAACTTTAAAACTTGCAGAAGGAACCAGATTCTTACTTAATACTAGATTTGATAGTTCAAAAGCTGATGCTTTACCGGGATATCCATTTTTAGGTTTCCGTTTTCCATCTATTATTGAAAAGAGATAAACGGCGCCAATACCAATGAGCGAAGCAGTTTGCAAAGATTCCATATTTTTAACATTCCAAATTGGAGCTTGTCTACTTTTCTTTCGTTCTAATGTAAAATAAGAACCCGTTAACAATGCCAATGATAGATAAGTAGTAATGGCTTTATCATCTTGCCCATTTAAAATATATCCTGCACCAGGAAAAAGATGAATAGCTGATGAATAACTATGCTGTGGTATATTAAATCTTGAGAATTGCTCAGTTTCAGCAAGATCCACCTTTATCTTTTGCTCCAACGAACCGGCAGTTGGATGATCGGTTTTTATTTTATAAGTCCCGGGATTTACCAATACCGACGAATATTGTTTTCCAATTAATTCCCCATTTAAATAAATATCAGATTCAGGATCAGTAACAATTACCAGATTCTCTTGGTTTTCAATTTGCTTAAATGTAGACTTATGGTCGATTCTAAACACAGTAAAAGTGTTAGAATAGAGATTAAGTGTATCAGAGTCTATTTGTATTTGGAAAGAATGATCGTCAATGAACTTTGATACTAAAGTAATTATATGAAGTCCAGCACTTAAACTAACTACTTGTCCGGAATCTACTTTTTGTGCTTCATTAAGGTTTTTATCAATCACTAAGTAAAAAGGCTCAGGAAGATTTACGTTTATTTTAAGTTTGCCTTGGTTTGAGTCTTGAGAAACTACATTGATAGAAAATGAAGAAATAAGAAAAAACAATAATAGTATTTTTTTAAAAATCCGCATTCGAGTTAAGCCAAGAATAGTGTTATTTTATCGATTCCTTGATAATAGACTTTCTGAAAGAAAAATAAAAAGATAAAGCGTAAATGCACTCCTACAATCCGGCAGATATCGAGACCAAATGGCAAAAATACTGGCTCGAGAACAAGACTTTTAAAACACCGACTGATAGAACCAAACCTAAATTTTATGTTTTGGATATGTTTCCCTATCCAAGTGGTTCGGGGTTGCATGTCGGTCACCCTGAAGGCTACACTGCTACAGATATCATTGCTCGTTACAAAAGAATGAAGGGCTTTAATGTTCTTCATCCGATTGGATGGGATGCATTTGGTTTGCCAGCGGAACAATATGCAGTTAAGACTGGAACTCATCCCAAAATAACGACTGAGAAAAATATAAATCGTTTCCGAGAGCAATTACAAGCTATTGGTTTTAGTTACGATTGGGATCGTGAGGTAAATACTACGGATCCAAATTACTTCAAATGGACGCAATGGATTTTTCTTCAGCTATTCAAAAAAGGATTGGCTTATGAAGATGAAGTTGCAGTGAACTGGTGCCCGGAGTTGGGAACGGTACTTGCCAATGAGGAAGTAATTGACGGAAAAAGTGAAGTTGGAGGATATCCGGTAATTCGGAAACCAATGCGCCAATGGGTGTTGAAAATAACCGCTTATGCAGAGAGACTATTACAGGATTT
>CAYGNU010000479.1:0-3886 GCA_964351175.1 uncultured Roseivirgaceae bacterium
CCATGTCTCTTGCTGATGACTTTGGCAAGTTCGTTCTTATTGTAGGTCATTGATCGACAATGGTAAATAATCCACACGCAACTGGTTATGACTGTGGGGCTTGTGGTGGACATACCGGAGAAGCTAATGCTCGAGTGGCAGCGGCAGTATTGAATAACAAAGAGGTACGAGCAGGACTGCAGAAAGAAGACATTTTTATTCCAGTAAATACGGTTTTTCTAGCTTGCCTACATGATACTACCACTGATGAAGTGAGCATCTATAACGAACAGGATATACCTACTGATAAAAATGCAGAATTAGAAGACCTAAAAAAATCGTTGGAACTCGCGGGACAAGCTGCCAGAACAGAGCGTTCACTTCGCTTATCAGGCAATAGCAAAACAAACATCGACAAGACGATGATGGCCCGAAGCAAAGATTGGTCTCAGATACGCCCAGAATGGGGACTGGCAGGATGCTCTACCTTTGTGGTAGCACCACGTAACAGAACTAAAGGCGTTAACTTGGAAGGTCAATCTTTTCTACACTCCTATGAATGGAAAAAAGACCAAGGCTTTTCGATCTTAGAACTAATTATGACAGCGCCAATGGTGGTAACCAGCTGGATTAATCTACAGTATTACGGATCTACTGTTGACAATAAGAACTTAGGGTCAGGAAATAAAACCTTGCATAATGTAACCGCAGGAGTAGGTGTTTTAGAAGGTTACTCAGGTGACTTGAGAGTTGGACTTCCTTTACAATCGATACACGATGGTGAAAACTGGCAGCATGAGCCGCTAAGATTAAACGTGGTAATAGAAGCACCTCTGGAAGCCATGAATACTATCCTGGAGAAACATCAATCTGTGAGAGACTTATGTGATAACGGTTGGTTAAATCTCATGGCCATGGATGAAAATGGAATGGTGTCTCATCGTTATAGCGGTAACTTAAGCTGGGAGAATATCGATCAGGTAGCCGCATAATTTAATACAGTATAAATAAACAGAAAGGTAGCCTCTCACAAGAGTGCTACCTTTTTTCATTTATAGAAAATTAAAAGGTCAAACGCTTAATCAGGATTCATATTTTAATAATTATAAGTATCCAAATACAGCAATTACAAATGCTTAATAAATGTAAAGTATTGATATTCTGTTGTTGCAACTGTTCGTTTTGACAAAGCTTCGAACGATTTTTACAAAACATAGGAATGCGTAACTTCAACATGAAACTAATCTCAATATGAAACACAACAGATACATCAGAGATGCTGCCCTTGTTTCTGAAATAGGCCTTGGCGCATGGCAGTTGGGAAATGATTCTGGATGGCAAAGCATGTCAGAAAAGGATGCTGTACAACTGGTTGAAAAAGCGATAGAATATGGGATCAATTTTTTTGATACAGCGCCAAATTATGGAAATGGTACAGGAGAAGTCAGACTAGGTAAAGCATTGAAGGGGGTTGATAGAAATAAAATTGTCATCAATACAAAATTTGGACATACTGATTCGGGCACTACTAACTTCAAATCAAGTTATATCAGAGAATCTTTAGAAGGTAGTCTTAAAAGATTACAAGTTGAATATGTTGATTCACTCATCATTCACAATCCGCCTAAAGAGTATCTGGATGGTACTAAAAATGACCATTATCAGATACTTGAGAAATTAATAGAAGAAGGTAAAATAAAAGCATACGGAGCCTCTTTAGATACTTACGAAGAGATAAAGTTGTTTTTAACTACTACAGGTGCCAAAGTGATAGAGGCTTTTTTCAATATTCTACATCAGGATGCTTCACGAGCATTTGACCTGGCAACACAAAAAGAAGTGGGTATAATAGCAAAAATTCCGCTTGATTCAGGATGGTTGTCAGGAAAGTATAATGCTGAAAGTGTTTTTCAAGATATCAGAAGCCGGTGGTCTAAACAGGATATTCAAACCAGAGCAGATCTTGTTAATAGAGTAAAGGAAATCGTTCATGCTAAAGATGATCTTGCGCAAAAAGCAATTTCATTTTGTTTGGCATATGATGCCGTTTCTACGGTTATACCGGGCAATATAAATATTGCTCAGTTAACGAGTAATGTAGAAAGCGTAAACAACCCGATTTCAAAAGAACTTGTTGAAAAGTTAGAGGAGTTTTATCTGAATGAAGTAAAGCACCTCAAACTTCCATGGTAAAACAACATATCATTAAAATGAAATAGTTTTTATCTAACTGCCTAAGTAAGTAAACTACTCATAGTTCTGCTTGTTGTAGAAATGTATGAAGTATCTATTAGTCTCTATTCTACTATTCACTACTATGGAATCAGTTACAATTTTCGATTTTAACAAGAAGGCAAAAATCCAAGAATGGAAAATTGTTGATGACACTGTTATGGGCGGCAGATCTTCAGGCAATTTTTATTTAAGCACGGAAGGTTTTGGTGTATTTGAAGGCAATATTTCTTTAGAGAATAACGGTGGATTCTCGTCATTACGCTACCAGTTTGGTCAATTAAAGGTTAACGAGAATAGTAAGATTATCCTTTCGGTAAAGGGAGATAGCAAAAATTATCAACTAAGAATAAAAGATGATACTGGTAACTATTATTCCTATATAACTTCCTTTTCAACCTCCGGTGAATGGCAGAAAATTGAAATTCAACTCAGTGATATGTACCCATCCTTCAGGGGAAGGAGACTTAATTCACCTAATTTTTCAAGAGACTCTTTCGAAGAAATAACCTTCTTAATAGGTAATAAGAAAAACGAAAAGTTTAAACTTTTGATTGATAAAATAGAACTGGTAAACTAAATGATTAAATTGTAAAGTCTATTTACATTTAAGTCAAAAGACATAAAACAGTTGCAATTATATTTAATCAGATATTCAAGTATAAAATTCAATCGATGAAGAATTATTTAAAAATCATGCTGCTAGCAATGCTTATTAGTTGTGAAACTGATAAGAAAGAAACTTCAAGTGTTATTGAAGTTGACCAAAACACCATTGGCAAACATATCGAGCAATTGGCTTCAGATGATTTTCTAGGGAGGAAACCATTCACTGAAGGTGAAGTAAAAACAGTCAACTACTTAAAGGATGAGTTTGAGAAATTAGGGCTTGTACCTGGGAATGGAGACAGTTATTTTCAAGATGTTCCCATGGTAGAAATTAGTGGAATGCCTTCTGAATATATGACCATTTCAGGTGAAAATGGGAGTTTCAATTTAGATTATTTAAAAGATTTTGTAGCCACCACCAATAAAGCAGTAGATGAGGTGACTCTTGAAAACTCTGAGCTTGTTTTTGCTGGGTATGGCATTGTGGCACCAGAATATGGTTGGAATGATTATGAAGGTATCGATTGGGAAGGAAAAACAGCTGTTGTTTTAATCAACGACCCGGGTTTTAATTCAGGAGATTCCACGCTTTTTAAAGGAAATGAAATGACTTATTATGGCCGATGGACCTACAAATATGAAGAAGCGGCAAGACAGGGAGCAGCGGGAGTTATTATCATTCATGAAACTGAGCCTGCCTCTTATGGTTGGAATGTAATAGAATCTGGCTGGACAGGTGCACGTTTGACCATTGAAAGTGATCTTCCACTTGTAGATGTAGAATCTTGGATAAGTAATGAGAGTGCAACGGTAATGTTCGAGACATCTGCAATGAAGGGTCAAGATTATAAAACTATTGCGCACGACAAGAATTTTACCCCTACTCCATTAGGTTTAAAAGTCTCTTTATCTATTAAAAACGAAATCAAAAAAGACGTTTCTAAAAATGTAGTGGCCATGATACCTGGTACTGATCAAAAAGATGAATTTATTATTTATTCTGCGCACTGGGACCACTTTGGTGTTGGTAAAGCTATTGATGGTGATTCTATCTACAATGGTGCAG
>CAYGNU010000480.1:0-3880 GCA_964351175.1 uncultured Roseivirgaceae bacterium
CCACTTTCAGCTCTCCGCCATGTACTTTCACAATATCATAACTCAAACTCAGCCCCAATCCTGTCCCTGAACCAGTGGGTTTAGTGGTAAAAAAGGGTTGAAATATCTTTTCCCGGACTTGTTCCGGGATCCCATTCCCGTTGTCTTTGACAGAAATTAGAACCTTATCCCCTTCTTTTTTTGTCGAAACTGAAACTTGTGGCTCATAACCGGCTTCGACAGGTTCAGCCTGATTGTCACCCTTAGCTTGTCGAAGGGCCTTTTCATTTACGGCATAGAAAGCATTATTGATCAAGTTCAAGACTACCCTGCCCATATCCTGTGGCACGATGTCTATTTTGGTAAGTGAGGTGTCAAAATCAGTTTCGAACTTTGCATTAAAGGATTTATCCTTAGCTCTTAGGCCATGATAAGCCAGTCGCAAATACTCGTCACACAAAGCATTAATATCGGTAGGTTCTTTTGTTCCAGAGCCTACGCGACTGTGCTGGAGCATCCCTTTCACAATATCACCAGCCCGTTTGCCATGATGGTTGATCTTTTCAAGATTCTGCTCAATATCGGAAAGTATTTCATCCGTCAAATCTTCATCTCTATCTTCCTTTTTCTTGCCTCTTTCTTCTTGAATCTCTTTAATCATTTCATTACTCACTTCACTAAAGTTGTTAACAAAATTCAAGGGGTTTTGAATCTCATGCGCGATACCTGCCGTAAGTTCACCTAGTGAGGCCATTTTTTCAGCGTGTATGAGTTGAGTTTGAGTGGATTTAAGGTTTTCGATGGATTGGTTCAGTTCTTTTGTCCGTTCTTCAACCTGCAGCTCTAAAATCTCTTGTTGGTTTAATGCCTGCTGTCTTTTTTCCTCCGTTAGTTTTACTACCTTATCTGCATTTTTTCTCACTTCTGAAATGATTTCTTTAAAGCGAAATGAAACGTAGAAAACAAGCGAGAGCGGAAAAGAGAGGTAGAAAGTAAAGAATACAAAGTGGCTGTTTAGTCCTGTTAAAATAAATATTATGAAATAGCTAAGAACTGAAACAATTATGACAAGAAAGCCAATGATAATTGACCATTGTGCTTTTGTTGCATTCTTATAATTCTTCAAAATATAAGATGTATTTATAACAAGAATTGCAAATAACAATGATCCAGCTAGAAATTGATTTTGGATAAAGGTAAACTCTACGACCAGTAGTAAGAAAACAAAGAACACTAATCCGTGCCTTTTAGGTCTTTTTTGAGTAAATACACTGGAAAAGATTATGACGGAGTAATAGAGAATACAGGCACCAAAGACTCCTTGAAGCCTACTTATGTAAAGTACTCCATTATATCCAATTCTTGGAATATTATATTCTTGTTCCAACATAGATAAAAGAGCTGATACAAAGAATAACCATGAAATGATTACGATATGTCCAAACGATTTTTCTTTACGGTTTTGAAAGTAGAGTACTGTAAAAAGAAGAGATAGAACAAAACAGACAGTAACGGTAAAGAATTGATTATACGGCTCTATTTCATATCTGGTTTTTCGAGCATCCACAAATTCTTGGTTCGATACAAAAACACCGAAACCAAAGGAATTAGTATTCATTAGTTTGAATGCAAGTGATCCAGGAGACTCGCATACATAATGCAGTGCCAGGTTAAGTACACTATCTGCGGTGAAATCAAATGGAATTGGTTGATTAGGATTACTTGATCTTACATACGGATCATCTCCAGAACCAATATTCCCAACTGAGCTCAGTTTTTTGCCATTGACATACAGATCGATTGCTTGTCCATAGTTCGAAATGTATAGATAGTCAACTGTCTCCGCTAAATCTTCGTCTACTTTAATTTTGATTTTAAACCATCCCTCAATCCGATTATTTTGGTCTGCTAGGTCTTTTGAAATTTGCGTGGGGCTAATCGATTGCCATCCCATGGTTTCTATTTCATCAGATGCATAATCTGGATTATTTCCTGAATGATACAGCCAATGCTCGGATTCCTGTAAGTAAATAGCTCCGTTTTTATTCAAATCTTCAAGTGAGAGCTCCACTATTTTATCCTGTCCCATTGATGTGCCCGACTGAAATAAAGCCAGAATGATAAGAAGAAAGTATCTCATGATTCTATCGGTATTTTTATGGTGAATGATGTGCCTTTTTCAGCTTCACTTTCCAAGTCTATACTCCCCCCATGCGCTTTCACAATATCGTAAATTGTCGGAATCACTGATTTACACCGATTCATGGATTGCGCTGATTTCATATGACCGTTCTAATTTTCTTAAATACTCCATTCTTTTTCTGTGTCATCTTTTAATTAGTGTTTCAGACAAGTGGCAACTGAATAATAAACTCCGTCCCTTCAGTTTCCTTACTCTCCACTTCTAAGCTTCCCCCATGCGCTTTCACTATATCATAGCTCAAGCTCAACCCAAGACCAGTGCCTTGACCTGTAGGTTTGGTGGTAAAGAAAGGTTGGAAGATTTTAATCACCGTTTTTTTAATTTATCGCGAATTTCCTGTAGTCTTTCTTGCTTAGATACTTCCCTATTTTCTCTACCATAAGCGGTATGATATTTATGAGATTCAAGAAAGGTTTTCTGTACCAGATTCCACTCACGTTCAGAATCAACCACCTCGGCATTTTTCAACTCCTCGAATAATCTGTTTCCAATTTCATAGAAATCCTCACGACCTAAGTAATCCAAATCGGCATCACATAAAACATCTTCTAATGGCGTAATAGGTGACTGTGGTAGACGGGTAGCCATGATCATATTGGCAATCACCTCAATCTGATCTGCAGGTAGGTGGTAAGCAGGAAGTATTGCTCTGGCTATATTGGCACCATGAAGTTCATGCCCGCCTGCCGGACGGGCAGGATCCTTCTTGGCAGACTTAGTAAATCCTATATCATGCAGAAGTGCCGCCAGCCTTAAAATTTTAATCTCTTCTTCATTTAACTGCTCGCTTTCAGCTATTCTCAGTGACGCTGATAATACATCTTTAATGTGTTCAATATTATGATAGGGCAAATTCGGCATTTCATTTTCCAGCATATTGCTGACATGACTTTCAGCACCCTCATAGTCAGGTTCTCTATTTTCATTATCAATAACATACTGTCGCAAATCCACCAAGAGCGGATCTACCTCCCACCAAATGAGGCCTACATCGTTGGTAGCTCTTGCCTTATTTAACCAAAGCTGTGCAGAGGAGAAATCTCCCATTCTATTAAAAACATAGGATACAAAAGTATTAACGTCCTTTTCATTGGACTTGCTTCTTTCTATAAGCTCGACCAGCAATGCCTGACATTTATCTTTATTACCCAAATCATAATAGCTCATGGCAAGGGTTGCCACCATGGAAGGAGGTCGAATACCTGAAATACGGAAACCTTCCAATATGACCTGCTCAACTTCAGCGTAGCTTCCCATGGTCAAATAAACCCTGGCCTTGTAGTCAAAAAATCGTAATACAGCAGGGTATAATTTTAGGCCCTCTTCTAAAGTATATAATGCTTCTTGGTACTCTCCAATAAGGTACAGCCCTATAGTTTGATAATTAAAATAGGCGACTGTTAATGGATCAATGGATTTAGCCTTATCCACCCATTGAAGCGCTACTTCATACTTACCCATCATGTTCAACAGATAACTGTAGGTATACATGACATTGGCATTGTTAGCACCTAATTCAAGCCCCTTTTTCAGTAACGCTTCAGAGGCAGCAAAATCTTTGGTGATGAAAAACTCAACAAAGGCCTTGGTCAAATAGTCATTTTCTGATGGGCCCCTTTTCCATGCTTCAGGCAAATATTTGTCAATATTCTCCTTTGCCTCTTGCGGTGACAGGTCACCATTCCATGACATCCGAGC
>CAYGNU010000481.1:0-3879 GCA_964351175.1 uncultured Roseivirgaceae bacterium
TTGGTAAATCAACATTATTTAATGCGATTTCTAATAATAAAGCCGAAGCGGCAAATTTTCCTTTTTGTACAATCGAACCTAATGTTGGCGTCATTACTGTTCCTGATGAAAGACTACATATCTTAGAGGAGCTTGTTAATCCACAAAAAGTTTTGCCGACCACTATTGAGTTTGTTGACATAGCAGGTTTAGTAAAAGGTGCTAGTAAAGGTGAGGGCCTTGGAAATCAGTTTTTGGCAAATATTCGTGAAGTTGATGCAATTGCTCATGTAGTAAGGTGCTTTAATGATGATAATATCGTCCATGTTGATGGTCGTGTTGACCCTATGGCAGACAAAGAGGTTATTGATTTCGAACTTCAATTGAAAGATTTAGAGTCTATTGATAAAAAAATTCAACGAATAGAAAAACAAGCTAAAACTGGCGATGCTAAGTTTAAGAAGGAACTGGCAATTCTGCAGCAATATAAGAAGCATTTGGAGTCAGGAGAGAATGCCAGAACAATTGACATGGATGCAGAGGATAAAAAGGCAGTAGCTGATTTACAATTACTAACGGCTAAGCCAGTAATCTATGTTGCGAATGTTGAAGAATCTGCTTTGCCAGAAGGAAATGAACATTCTGAAAAACTAAAATTAGGTGTGAAGGATGAAAATGCTGAAGTAGTTGTTGTCTCTGCATCAATAGAAGCTCAAATAGCCGAGCTTGAAGACCCTGAAGAGAGAGCAATGTTTCTTGGAGAGTACGGTTTGAAGGAATCTGGTCTTAATAAATTGATTAAAGCGGCCTATTCTCTTTTAGATTTGATAACCTACTTCACAGCCGGAGTTAAAGAAGTTAGGGCTTGGACAATTAAGAAAGGATGGAAGGGGCCACAAGCCGCAGGTGTGATTCATACGGACTTTGAAAAGGGTTTTATTCGAGCTGAAGTTATCAAATTGTCAGACTACGAAAAATATAAAACAGAAGTAGCTTGTAAGGAAGCTGGTAAAATGTCCGTTGAAGGTAAAGAGTATGTTGTTGCTGATGGTGACATCATGCACTTTAGGTTTAATGTCTAAATATTAAACTTTTATTCAATCTCTTCTTTTAGAATTGATTATTTAACCTTATTTTTATTAGCTATTGCCAAATAGATAGCCTTTGTAAAAAGGGTTCGAGGCATTTTTTTTTGGATTGGGCTAACTTGTTAGTTCATGTGTGACCGAGGTTCTTATTTTTTAGTACGGTTAATTTTTAGTCAATTGAGAGTCCGCATTGTTTTTATTTTAAAAAATAGAGGAAGTCATGTTCCCTTTCATCACCAGTATATGCTGGCTCAGATGATTAAGGGTATTTTGATGAAAGGCGGTAATAAGGAAATGATTGATTATGCCTTTTATAATTTCTCAGGTTTAAAAGGGCAAACAAAAGTTAGTCGTAAAGGGCTGCATTTTTACTCTAGCAGGGTCACGCTAGTTCTTTCTAGTCCTAATAAAGATTTTATAGACTACTTCTTAACTAATCTTTTCAATTTTGATCAGGTAGAAATAGGAAGCTTATTTCTTAAACCAGAGTCTGTAGAACTGGAGGAGAGCATCGTTTTCGAAGATTCGATCAAGTTTATATGTATTTCTCCTTTGGTTTTGCTGAGTTCATCATTTAATGATAGTACAGCTAAGAGATTTATTCAGCCAGAAACAGATACATTCTCAGATATGCTCTATGAATCAACTATACAACGGATGCAAGATACAGGGATGTTTTCTGAAGAGCAGATCGCGAGTTACTTTAAATTTCAGGTCGTTCCAGATAAAGGATATATAGCACGACTTACTGCTGCGCAAAAGAAGTTTGCCAGAATTTATCCTGTATTTGATCAGGATGTAAAATACGAAGTCAGAGGATATACTTTTCCATTTACTTTATATGCCGCACCAGAGGTTCAAGAGTTTGTCTTTCATTGTGGCTTAGGGCAGTTTACACACAAGGGTTTTGGTATGCTCGATGTAGCCAACTCTAACCCTAATAGTAGAGTTTTGAAATACGAGTTTAGCTACGCTTAATTATTTCTATTGTTCATGGTTATTTGTTGATAAGCCAATAAAAGATCACCTCTTAGATTAGGGGGCGTATAGTATACAAAAATCTCATAGTCGTTTTCCGTTTCAAAATGGTTTCCTTCAAGATAATTAATATTGAGACTATCTCCTTTTACAACATACTTGTAATCATAAAGTCCTTGCTTTAGAATTTGGGCATTACTATAGATTTTACGCTTAGAATCATATTCCATCTTTGTGTTATTATCCATTTTGAAGTTGTTCATTTTTCCAACAACATAAACATCTCCACCTATTTCTTCTCTTAGTATTAGTGTAAATTTGGTATTTAAGTAATCTGATTCTTGAGAACCTCCTGTATCCTGATTTTGAATAAAAAAGTCTCCGTTCAAGTCATTATACTGGGCATAAGCTTGATAAATTCTCGGATTATCTGTCATAATATTGACGGTAGTGGGTCTTGTTCCAAAATCAACATTAGCCACTCTCTGTCCCGGATACCTCAATGAGCGCATGTCAAAAAAGCGAAATTCATTGCCAGCACTAAAGTTGTTTTCGTAGTTGAAGAATCTATATTCCAGTTCACCTTCATGAAAAAAAGTAGGCCTTTTAAGCGTAATGGCATTATACCATTGCTGATTTTGCCTTAACACTATTTTCACTGACTCCATGGGGTTAATTAGCTCATAATTCTCATAATTTATTTTGAAATCAATCTGCTGATTCAGACGATTTGTTGAACTTAAACCCATCAAATTGGTCATTAATTGGATGTCCAAGCTTGGGTTAAAAATCATAAATCGTTTACTTAAAATGATGTCTTTTTCATCAGTCCCTCGATAAGCTACCAACAGATAGTTTCCTGGTAGCTTTATTCTTGGTACGTTGAAAGTATAATGGATGTATGCAATTTTGGTGTCGGTGGAGTATTCATACCTTGATATATTAAACTCATTGAAATCGTAAAGTATATCTAGATTATTAACTTGGCTAGGTTTCCAGTCATAGGTACAGGGAATTATTTTAGCTCTATATTGTTCTGGTGACTCTACAAGATCATCAAATTCAAGAATTAAATTATTACTGCCAAGTGCTGTGACTGGTGACGCGAATACATCATTTGAACGGCCAGTTTTTGGATAGAGGAGTACAGTCCGAATCTCTTCTTCATAACTGGCATCTTCATATAGCAACTTTTTATTGTAGATTGAGTTTTCTGTTATAGTAAAACCAAACAAGCATATTGTAAGAGCAGTGATAAAAGTATTGAGACCAAACTTCCCCATAAATTGAGTATAATTTTTGCTAGCTAAGATAAGTATTCCAACCATAATGAGTTAAGCTGTGTCTAATAAACACGATATGTACATAAATATTTTAGATGGATTCTGAAAAGGCACTGATTCATGGGTGTATCAATGATGACCGCAAGGCCCAAAGGCAGTTGTATGATCAATTTGCTGGAAGAATGCTTGTTGTTGCTATGCGATATTCTAAATCAGATCAAGAAGCAGAAGATATTATTCAGGATGCATTTATTAAAATATTTGAAAAAATAAAGACATTCAGAGAGGAGTCAAGACTTAGTTTTTGGATTAAGCGAATAGTAGTAAATACAGCTTTGAATCATCAGCGGAGTAAATTATACATGTTTCCTATGGTGGATGTTCAGGAGCTAAATAATAGCATGGACAATTCATTTTCGTTATCTGACTATCATTTCAAAGAACTATTGACAATTATTAAGGAACTACCCTCAGGTTGTCAGATCATCTTCAATTTTATGCTATTGAAGGTTATTCGCATCAGGAAATTGCGAAAATGTTAGATATAAGTA
>CAYGNU010000482.1:0-3868 GCA_964351175.1 uncultured Roseivirgaceae bacterium
GCCCACAGTATAAAAGTTGTGCGAAACTAACTGCCTCAGCTTCATCACCTGCAACCTCAGAGTAAATAAACATTGTTTTCAAAGTAAAATGCTTTAGAAAAGTGATTCCTGCTTTTAGCTGGCCTTTTATAATGCTGATGTCTCCAGAAACTTGTTTAGGTTGAATCGGCCTTAAAGCGCTATCAACTTCACCCGTTCGATCGGCAAAGTATACGTAATCCGTAATGATGTTATAACTGGCTTCAGGTTGTAAATACAAACCTCCAACAGTGAAATTGATCCCTGCTTTTACTTCTGTATTAAGAGTAGATTCAAAATTGTTTAACCACTGATCATGCCTTCCTAGATAAGCACGCTGCACATATGTTGGTAAATATCTTGAGCTTCTTCCTTCAGCATAAAACCATTTGTTTTGAAATTTAGCCCCTAGTTTATAATTTTCATTAAATAAATATTCTCCATAGGTTTCTATAAAACTGGTCGAGTCATTGCCAAAGCGCAAGTTAAAACCAGCATAATTTTCCATGTAATAGGTGCCAAATGACAGTGTATCTTCCAATAAATATTTATAGTCAACATTTACTTCTCTACCTTTGTAATAAAAATTATAGAAAGTCTTTCCTATATCACCTTTAAATCCTAGCTCATGCTGTCTGTGAAGGATTTTTGTTCTGTCCTTTATTGGTATGGTATCCAGCGCTATAAAATCAAAGTAGGAAGCGTCTGTTTCTATACCTGAAGAACTCGTATTGGTAAAATCGTTGAACTGCTTGTACCTATCCATTTCATGATAAACCTGAAGCTGGTCATTGATTTTATATTGTTGGTAAAGGTGATAATCCGTCCTTAAATCTCTGGTTTCAACATCAGATAAAAAGCCCTGTCTATTTTCTTCGAAATAATCAGTTAGTACAAACAACGTGTCTTGCCCAGGGTCAATACCACCATATTCATCAACTACATGATTCTGACGTGAAAAATTTCCAAGCACTTTGTATTTACCATTTTTAGTAGCATAGTTTCCTCCAAAGTTATAATAGTGGCCAAGTGCCATTCTATCACCTCTTCGCGCCCGTTCAATTTGTTTGTCTATATATAGACCTCTGTATTGAAAGCTGAAATTTGATCTTTCATCAATATTTCTCGAAAACTCGAAACTAGTAATGGACCTTCCTTTTCCTCCCCATATAATTCCAAATTTAGAGTAAGGTGATTTTGTGTCATATATCTTAATGTCATTATAAGGCATATAATATTCATCATATATATCTAACCCGAGTCTACCTCCTATAATATCTGGAGCTAAAGGATATATAGGCGCAAAAGCTGTACCTATATTTCCAAGATTTTGATAAGTATTATTCCTTCTAGCCATAAATTGATACTTATGAAAATCTGTAACAAGAGTATCAATAGTCCATGTTTTTGGATTGTTGTACTTGATATTTCTTATATAAGTAAATGTAGTAGTATTTGGACCATAAACTTGTTTAGTGGAATCATCTATGACACTAGAGCCTCTCCTATCTTTTCTAGCATTATTACCGTCAACATCTACCTGTACCTGAGACACAGCCTCAGTTCCGCAAATGGCTATTAAAAAAATGATTAATACTTTCCGCACGCTCAAAATTAATTAAATAGCCCTATTCACTATATTGTTTGATTGAATTTAGTACGGTCTCATCAAAAATTTTGCCACCTCTTATGAAACATGTTTCTATTGGAATATAAAAAATCGGTAGATGATGAACCGTGCTTTCTAATTTGGGATCAAGTAACTTGACCATGTCTTTTTCTGTCGTAAGCAGACATTTATCCGTAATTGACAAACGTAGGAAACGCTCTTCGAGTCCATTTAAATCTTTTGTGGTATATGCATGGTGGTCTTCAAAATAAAACTCATCTGCTAATTGATAATGCGTACTTATGTGCTCAATTAAAGGTTTATTATTTGCTATTCCAGAAAACAAAAGGATGTTATCAGAAAATCTATCATTTTCAAAAACTGGTTTAGGAGGCAAATATTTAATTGAGGCAAAACAAACCTTAGCCTTTGGCGCATAAACCAAAATTTCCTTTTCTATTTCATCCATCTCCTTTTCAGAGATATCATCTCTACATTTAGTCACCACTATTAAGTTGGCTCTATTTGCACCGTATCTAGATTCTCTTAATCTGCCTGAGGGAAGTACAAAGTCCCTATAAAATGGTTTAGAATAATCTGTTAACATTATGTTCAAACTTGGCTTTACATACCTGTGCTGATATGCATCATCCATCAAAATAACATCCGGATCAAGTTCAGCTAAGATATATGGAATAGCCACTGCTCTTTCCTCTCCTACTGTAACATTGATGTTTTTGAACTTGTTGTAAAACTGATAAGGTTCATCTCCAATTGATGAAGCAGAGTCTTCATTGTTTGCTATTCTAAATCCTTTAGTTTTTCTACCATATCCCCTGCTCAGGGTAGATATTTTATAGTTGTCAGATAAAAGTTTAACTAAATACTCAACCATTGGGCTTTTACCAGTACCCCCTACAGAGAGGTTACCCACACCAATAACATTTGCTTCAAATTCAAATGATTTCTTGAAGCCAATATCAAAAAGATAATTCCTAAACTTGGTTACAGAATTATAGATGAACGTAAATGGTAAAAGAAGTACTCCTAAAAATCCCATAATAAAGCGTTGACCTGCTAATTTTATATAAATTTGAACAAAGGCACAAAATTGGGCATTTATGACCAGAATAAAAGATATTATTCAACATTTAGAAAGTATCGCTCCATTAGCCTATCAAGAGAGTTATGATAACTCAGGTTTACTGACAGGAAATGTAAATGAAGAGGTTAAAGGCATATTAATTTCTTTGGATGTAATTGAAGACATAGTAGATGAAGCTATCGAACAAGGATCTAATCTAATTATAGCTCACCATCCTATCATCTTCAAGGGCCTCAAGTCAATAACTGGCAAGAATTATATTGAGCGAACTATTATTAAGGCAATAAAAAATGATATTGCAATTTACGCCATTCATACAAATTTGGACAATGTACATAATGGCGTAAACAAAAAGATTTGTGATAAGCTGGAGTTAATAAATACGACAGTATTAGCACCAAAAAACGCAGTATTATCTAAGCTCGTGACTTTCATTCCTACAAAGGATGTAAATAAAGTAAAGAATTCTCTATTCTCTGCTGGAGCTGGTAATATAGGGAACTATAGCCATTGTAGCTTTACCGTAGTGGGTGAAGGAGAATTCAAACCGAATGAAAAATCTAACCCAACAATAGGCCAAAAAGGCACATTAGAAAAAGTTGCGGAATCGCGTGTTGAAATTATTTTACCCTCTCATTTAGCAAACCAAACCATACAGCACTTAAAAGATGCTCATCCATATGAAGAGGTAGCTTTTTACTTAAATACATTGGATAATATCAATCAAGAGATTGGATCAGGTATGATTGGTGAACTTAAAGCTCCTTTAGAAGGTTTAGATTTTATGCATTATCTAAAAGATAAGATGGCATTGAATGTAGTTAAACATACCAGAATACTGGATAAGGAAATAAAAAAAGTCGCTGTTTGCGGAGGATCAGGAAGCTTTCTCTTATCAAAAGCAAAATCTAAAGGCGCAGACATCTTTATCACGTCAGATTTTAAATATCATGAGTTTTTTGATGCCGATGGAGACATAATAATCGCTGACATAGGACATTATGAAAGCGAGGTATACACAAAAGAATTAATTTATGATATATTAAGTGAAAATTTTTCTAAATTTGCACTCAATTTGTCTAAGACCGTTACTAACCCTATTAGCTATCTTTAAAATACATGGAAAATAATACCGT
>CAYGNU010000483.1:0-3864 GCA_964351175.1 uncultured Roseivirgaceae bacterium
ATTTATTACTTGGCGAAATATCATAATGTAAGATTCGAAAAAAGGAATGTATTCAATACATTGAAATTAAATGAGCTGAAAATCAATATTAGTGAACAAAAGGAAAGTCTGGTGAAGCTAAAGATAAAAGTTTTGCTTTGCAGTCATTATCTGATTTACCTATCTGGAATAAGCATTTCTTTAATATTTCTATTTTTCATAATTCTAATATTGAATCAATACTAAGTTATCAGCTATTTTTATTAAAAAAATAACTTCTCGCCTTGGTTCGTATCCTCACGACCCAAGTGAGGTAGTGAGGGAAAGATAAATTTAACTAAATCCTTCAAAATCAAATATTTTCAGTCTCCAGTGAATTTAAAAACTATTAATTCTTAAAAAGTAGATTGCGGATCAAGCCTGCCTGTCGGCAGACAGGTCCGCATCCGATAGCCATCGGATGACAGCCCGTTTTGTAATTTCGTGCTATGAGCCGGAATCTTCATTCACGTTACTACATTTAGTTACAGTAGCGGAGTTATTATCGTTATTTGCCGTATGGTAATGTAGGACTGCTCTTAAATACTTCTTAATCTTTAATAAAAGTACTAATCCATCTGTTTGATTCAGCGGTTAATACAAAATTCACAACGCCACTCGGAAGTTTACCAATATCCAGTATGATATTGTCATTTTTTTGATACCAATCGAAATCAAGCTTTTTCCCAGCCATGTCATACAAATCAAGTTTTATGGACTGAGATTTGAGGTTTGAAGGAATCTTAAAACCAGTTGTACTTTCCGCAGGATTAGGAAAAAGCAGGATATCGTTGTCTACTGCAGACGCATCTAATTTGTTGATCACCTGAACTCTGCCATTGATAGGAATGTATGGCACTTCTTTTAAGATTAAGAGATATAAAGGTAAATTCAGACCCTTTTCTCCAAGACTTGAAGTAAATACTCCTGAATTCCAAATTGCCCAAGCAGCTTGCTCCCAAATAGGATGCGGTTCCTTTTCATATTGCACAATTTTCCAAATCCCTAATAAAATAGACATTGGAAAGTCTCTTGCTCCTGCCCCGGAATTTGAAGGTACGCCAAGATCAACCATTTCATGGCTTAGATTATCAATCATAGCTATGGCATAAGGTCTGTACTTTTCAGCCAATGCTTCGTCTCCCATATCCCTAAAGGCCACATAGGCTTCTAGCATGGCCCAGGTATTCATACTATGATACCAGGGTAAGGCGTTATGCCCATCCCAGTTGCGTCCTGGAAGTTGAGCAATATCCGACAAATCTTTAAATGCCACTGGCGGATTCATGCCGTCAACCAGTCCATCATTATTAAAATCCATTAATACTCCAGGCACCAGGTTTCTATCCAATTTGTCAATCAAGGCATTTTTAAAATCCTCTCTGCCAGTATAACTATAAAGTTGGGCAAGAAACCAGATCAACTTACTTGTATAATTATGGTTAGTAACAAGAGGATGTTGAATAGACCATTCACCTGCTTCGAGTACAGATTTTAAAATATCTTCTTTTAAGTCATTATTACCCAGCTGAAGTAGACATTCTAACATAAAAGTTCCTGCCCAGCCCTGATCGTAACCAGCTCCTCCTATGTCACCGACAACTATTCCATTAGTGATCTTATGATCTATCACTGCGAATGATTTACCAGAAAATAAACCATTATTGTAAGTAGGGCATAATTCTGGGGCTAATTCACAAAAACCTGCAGTAGCACTTCCTGCTAAACCTGGCAATGTGCAATCATCTTCTGTGCTTTCGGGATTAAAATAGGCATATAAACCAGGAGCTGCCACCAGTGGTTCATGGGCATTACCCTTATTATATTGAGTGCTCATTAACATTTTGGCCATCTTTTCGAGAGATTGTTCATCCCTAAAATATCCGGCTTGTTTGGCATATAGTGCCCCCAAACCCAGAGAAGGCATGCCTCGTGCTACCTCGGGGCAATTCAATTCATAAGCCATAATGCCCGGCTCATATTGCCCCAACCATAATGCTTCTATCTCTTCAATGTTGGGTTTTGTGGTATCGCCCAGCGTTCTTGGGCTATAATCTTCTTGTGGACAGCCAACCATAGGGCCTCTGCTATTTTTGGCAATGTTAATAGCTGAGGTTACATCCTCGACTGTGCCATTAAACATGGCGTCTTGAATGGCAAGTCTATCGGTATCGGTACCATACCACAAATCGCAAGAGGGTTGAGAGTGCGAACAGCTTGAAGTAGTCAATGAAATTAAAATAATGCTAAAGAATAAAAGATAATTTTTCATAATGTTCTTAAAAAGTCATTAAAAGTAAAAACGCCAATCAGATTACCCTGACTTTGCCACTTTGTTTTAGTATCGCTGTAGTTTGCAACCATAGATTAAAATACAAAAATTCAATTCTTGTCTAGTCCTGCATTTAATCGTTTGCTATATCACATTGATATAGTATCTGAGTAATAAGATATACAGACCTAGTGTCATAACGGGACAAAGTGGTAGAAATGCTCATCATTATCATTGATTCCGATGAATTTTAGCCATTAAGCCCGGATAATCACCATACTAACATGATCAAATCTCAAATTTCAATTAAAATTAGGTTCAAGTTTCAACCTTTTATATCAACCACTTCATATCCAACTCCAGTATCAAATTCGTCTGTCTCTACTTCTTGATAATATGCTCCTTCATAGCGATAATACTCTTGATCTTTAATGTCTACTACCTCATAACCCTCAGGTAGACCATCAACAACGGCACCAATAGGGGCATTGATCAATTCAAATTCTTCGTTTTTCTTTTCATAGTACAGGCCATAATAGTAATAGACACGTCTGTTATTTGCCAATGTTATATTGATTGCTTTTCGTGGCAACACGCTTACTCTAATTCCCACAGCTGGTCTGATGAGTACATAATTGTTCTGGATGGGCTTATAAAAGAGACCATCGTGGTAGTAATAATCAATATTATTATGTCGGACGGCCACTACATTATTAGGCCGAATGGTAATTACCGCGCCATATCTGGGTAAAGTTTTATAAGTGAAATGAGCTCTTCTGGTAACTCTTCTGCGTATTCGTCTGATTTTTCTTCGCTTTACATTTCGTTTCTTTTTCACAACTACACTTTTCTCTCTTCTTACCTGCGCTTGCAGTGAATTGGAGGCCATCCCACAATGGAATAATCTGCCTAGAATTTATAGAAATGATATTTTTTTAATTGTCTTCATAGATAAATTTGTTCTTACACGTAATTAAAACACTTATCTAACCTTTTACCCCTATAGAAGACTTGATAATTATTAGAATTTACCTCAAAAGGAACTATCACTGTCCTGGGCAATTTAGACTCAAAAGGCAGATTTTGATCAAATCTGCCTGTCGGCAGACAGACCTGAATCTTCAGAAACGTCACTGCGAGGACTGCAAGGACGTGGCAGTCTTCAGATTAAGTATAGATTACTTCGTTCGTTGAACTCTCTCGTAATGGTTATCCATCAAAAGACTAATAGGTATAACTTGCCTGCCATCTTTATTACAATTATTTTCACAGTCGAATTAAAGAGCGTACTTGCAAAAGATCCTTATTATACAAACTGCCTTTTTGGGAGATGTGGTATTAGCTACAGCACTCATAGAAAAACTATCAGATTTTCACCCTGACGTAGAACTTCATTTCTTGCTCAGAAAAGGCAATGAAGGCATCTTAAAAGGTCATCCTAAATTGAAAAAACTTTGGATTCTAGATAAGTCCAGAAAGTTTGCCAGCATGGCAGAGATCGTAAAAGATTTGCGCATAGAGTATTTCGATCTTACTATTAATTTGCAAAGGTTTTTATCATCGGGGGTTATTGC
>CAYGNU010000484.1:0-3857 GCA_964351175.1 uncultured Roseivirgaceae bacterium
TAGAGCGCTTGACTGGCAGTCAAGAGGTCGTGGGTTCGAATCCCATCTTCTCCACAAAAGCACTCCTAGGAGTGCTTTTTTCATTTATGCCTCATTTTGTATATATCCTATATAGCCCAGATCGAGATCGATATTATATTGGAGAGACTCAGAATCTTGAAAAGCGACTCACTGATCATAAAAATTCAAGATCAAATTACACAAAAGGCACAACAGACTGGACGCTAAAGTGGTCTATAAAAGTTAAAGATCGTTCTGAAGGAGTCAGACTTGAAAGAGAAATCAAGAACAAAAAGAGTAGGAAGTACATTGAGTATTTAATAAGCTCATTAGGCTAGTGTGTCCCGATGGCTATCGGGAAGGTCACCACTTCGAATCCCATCTTCTCCACATAAGCACTCCTAGGAGTGCTTTTTTATTCTATTTTATTGAAATAAGTCTGATTCTCTAAGAAATTTAACTGTTTTTAATTATTGAAAATGAAGGTTAAAATCTTCATATGTTCAAATTATTAAGCGATCTTTAAAATTCTGTGTGAGATATTTACTATCTTTTCGTATTGGTACATTAGAATCATTAATGAATTTAATATACGAGTTTTAACAACCAACTAATTTTTGACCTGAAGAGGTCGTGTCTTAAATGGCTAAATTAAAAAACATTATAAAGCAGCTTTCCTTAAAAGATTATGAGGCTATTTATACCTCATTAATTGAAAGCAACGCAGAGAAATCAGCTTATTTACTTCAAGCAATGCGTGAGCGGAGTCTATCGGATAATAAGATCATGGTAGAGCTTGATGTTAATACTAACGCCTATTATACCCTCAGATCAAGACTTAATCAGAAAATTGAAGAGCACTTGTTGCAGCAAATGGAAAGTCCAAGGACTGATATTCTGAAGAAAGTTGCGAATATTAATGAGATAATATTTACTAAGAAAAAAGCGATTGCTGTTGCTACCCTTAAAAAGTTGGAGAAAGAGTTATTGGATTATGATTTATCCAATGAATTAACAGTGGTTTATAAATCGCTTAAAAAATTACACTTAAATTCTCCTGATTATTTCAATTATTCACAGTTATATAACCGCCATGTGGCTTACATGCTTGCTGTTGACAAGGCTGAAGATTTGTTAGCGGAGTATTTTAAGAAGTATGGCCAATTTGCACTCTCTGGAGATGATGTAGATAAAATGGGGCTTGGCTTGTTGTTGAAAGAGATGAACAATGTGGCGGCACTTTACGAGTCTCACCGGTTGTATGTATACGAAAGCTGCATGATTATTTTCCATAGACTTTTTGTTGATCAGGAAGAAACAATGGATGATGGTCTAGAGCCTATTGAAGATATACTGGATAACGTTGAAAAGATTTTTGCGCAGTATCAGTTGGATTCAATTTACTATCATTTAAACCTAGTCTTTGAATTCCTAAAACTGGAATATTATAATCACTATAAAGTGTACAGAAAAGCCGAGCGTTACTTTGAAGAAGTAAATGACGCAGCGGATAACTTGTTAACCAATTATACGCTATACACTTATCCTGCTCAATTTCTTATTACAAAGATGAATAGGCACCTGCGTATGGGTACTGAGCAATCAATGTATGAGGAAAATGAAGGTTCTTTTCACGATTTTGAACTAGACAAGTTGGATATACCGACATACTTAACATATACAATGTACCGCGCTATTTCAGCATACTATGTTGGTAAGTATGACGAAGCTAGTAAATGGATTAATGGACTTCTTAATGAAGTCAGTTTGAAAAAATACCCTTATATCCAACTTGAGATTAAGATTGTATTAGCAGTACAATACTGTATGCAAAATGATTTCGAATTATTTAATCAACTTATTAATAGTATTCAAAGACAAATAAGAATACTAGGAAAAGATAAGTGTGAACATATAATTATCTATACTAAGATCTTAAAAACAGCCATTAGTGATGTTAAAAAGAACAAAGTGGATAAATTGAATAAACTGGTTGAAAAACTTGCAGAGCCTAGTGTTCCGCATTTTTCACCATCTTCACTTATAAAATTTAAGGGTGACTTCGTTCAGAGAATCAGCGAAAGAGTAGTTGTTTAATTTAAACACTCAATTTCTCTAGGCTACTCTGAGATAAGGGTTTGTTAATATATTCTTTAACGTAACTATACTTCTTCGATTTGTTCACATCCTGTGGATTTATTGAGGATGTTAGCATAACAATGCTACATTTATTTCTTGTCTGCTCAGAAAGTTTTTCGAATTCATCTAGAAATTGAAATCCATCCATTAATGGCATATCAATATCAAGAAAAATAACATCTGGTAAAACCTGCTCAGAAATATCCGGGAGTTTACTGACATTCTTTAAAAATTCTATTGCACTCTTAGCCCCAGTATGGGTATAGATGTGTTCAGCAATATCTGCGGCTTCAATCATCTTTTGATTAATGAGGTTATCAATCTCATTATCGTCAACTAACATTACAGAGTGATATTTTTTTGCTGCCATCTAGGTTACTATATTTTGATTAAGCTAAATATAGTTTTTAAAATAGGTATTACAAAATAATATTATCGACACTTTAAATCAAAAGTGCCGATAATATTATCCCTTCTTATATTGCTTATAGATCGAATTTGATTCCTTGGGCTAATGGAAGATCTTTTCCGTAGTTAATTGTATTAGTTTGCCTACGCATATATACCTTCCATGCATCAGAACCTGACTCTCTACCACCACCAGTTTCTTTTTCTCCACCGAACGCACCACCAATTTCTGCTCCTGAAGTACCAATATTAACATTAGCAATACCACAGTCTGAACCAGCATGAGAAAGAAAGTTTTCAGCCTCTCTCATATTTGTAGTCATAATAGCTGATGAAAGGCCTTGAACTACACCATTTTGAATCGCAATGGCTTCTTCAACATCTTTGTATTTCATTAAATATAGAATTGGTGCAAAGGTTTCTTCCTGAACTATTTTTAATTCATTGGATGCTTCTGCAATAACTGGTTTTACATAGCAACCTGATTCGTATCCTTCACCTGTAAGAACACCACCTTCTAGTATTACTTTACCGCCTTGCTTGCTTATTTCTTCAATAGCATTATTATACATAGCTACGGCATCTTTATCGATCAGTGGGCCTACATGATTATTTTCATCTAGAGGATTTCCAATTCTTAATTGCTTGTAAGCTGATGTTAACTTATTCTTTACTTCATCATAAATGCTATCATGAATTATCAGTCTTCTGGTTGAGGTACATCTTTGTCCACAAGTACCTACTGCGCCAAATAATGCTCCAGTAATTGCAACATTAAGGTCCGCATTTTCAGTAATGATAATAGCGTTGTTTCCACCAAGCTCTAATAATGCACGGCCTAGTCTTTCGCCCACTGCAGCACCAACTTTTTTACCCATTCTTATTGATCCTGTAGCAGAAATTAAAGGTACTCTTTTGTCGCTGGTCATCAATTGACCAATTTTATAATCCCCATTTATTATACAAGAAACTCCTTCTGGCACATCATTTTTGCTGAAGACATTGTTTATGATATTTTGGCAAGCTATACTGCACAACGGAGTTTTTTCCGAGGCCTTCCAGATACAAACATCACCACATATCCATGCTAGCATTGTATTCCAAGACCAAACGGCCACAGGGAAATTGAATGCCGAAATTATCCCTACGATACCAAGCGGATGGTATTGTTCATACATCCTATGGTTTGGTCTTTCGGAGTGCATTGTTAGTCCATGAAGCTGTCTTGATAAACCGACTGCGAAGTCACAGATATCAATCATCTCCTGAACTACTCCAAGACCTTCCAGATATGACTTGCCCATCTCTTA
>CAYGNU010000485.1:0-3849 GCA_964351175.1 uncultured Roseivirgaceae bacterium
AATATAGACAATGGCTATAAATATTAAACTTGCCAGTGAATTTTTACATGTTTTATTTAACCATAGAACAGGTAAAGCACTAATTGCAATAATTGCATGAAAAGCTATAAAGAGCGGTCTTTCTTTAATTGATTCAGGGAAGAAAATAATGATAATCAGAAAATAAATAGCAGCTATCAATGCTGTAACTATTGATACTTTATTTGTGATCTTGATCTTAACTTTAAGATCAATTTCAGTGTCCTTGTTTATTCCTAATTCTGAGAAATAATGCCAAAACGATTTTGAAGTCATCGGTAATGCTGGAAGTTTCTGATTTCTATTGAATAGAAAAAATACAACCTGTTTGCTTCAAATGCTATTCATTTATGAGAAAAATACAATTACGGGGTCTATTATATAACGATTTGAATTTTTTCTTAAATGTTTGATATACAGCGTTATAATATTGCTAGCAATCTTTTAATATACACTTCTCATCTTTAGTTTCGAACTCAAGGGTAGCATGATTGATACCATAATTTTTTAGCTCTTCATGTATCTGTTGTTTGAGCGGAATAAGGTCTTGCATGGTAAGGCTTCCTGCAGTGACTATATGAACTGTAAGCACATTGTATTGGCCGTCCATAGACCAGATATGTAAATCATGAATACCTTCTACACCATCTAATCCTTCTAAAAAGATTTTAACCTTTTTCTGATTGGTATCCTGTGGTACACCTTGCATGATAATTTTAAATACTGACTTCAGGTTTTTAAATACATTGAACAAGATATAAAAAGCGATACCTAATGAGAGTAGGGGATCTATAATTGGCAGCTCATAGAAATACATAACAATAGCACCAATCAGTACGGCTACCCATCCTAGTACATCTTCTACCAAATGAAGGCTCACCACCTTTTCGTTTATTGATTTGCCTTTTTTTAATTTAAACACCGCAGCACCATTAATGATTACTCCAAGAATGGCTAACCATATCATGCCTAAGGCATCTGGTGTTTGTGGATTAATGATTCTGGGAATTGTTTCGCTAAGTATAAAGATGCTCCCAACAAATAAAATGACAGAATTGACAAGTGCCCCAACTAACGAAAAGCGCTTGTAGCCATAGGAGTATTTTTTGTCTTTATGCTTCTGTGAGACTTTCTGAAAATACCATGAAAGGCCTAGCGAGATGCTATCACCAAAATCATGGAGCGCATCTGATAATATGGCCATACTATTGGTGAGCAGCCCACCAATAATTTCGATAATGGTAAACCCAAGGTTAAGGAAAAAGGCAACTTTTATATTACCCGTCCCATGGTGATGATGGTGATGGCCGTGGTCATGATGATGCTCAGCCATGACCGTTACTTGCTTAACTTAATAGATTCAGAATTAATGCAGAACCTTAACCCAGAAGGCTTTGGTCCGTCTGGGAATACATGTCCTAAATGACCTTCACATACATTGCACATCACCTCAACACGGGTCATCCCAAATGATTTGTCCATTTCATATTTGATGGCATTGTCTTTAATAGGCTCAGTAAAGCTCGGCCAGCCGGAAGAAGAATCGAATTTTATGGACGAATCGAACAAAGGTTCACCACAACAAATACACTCATATTTGCCTTCATCATAGGTGTTACAATGCTCGCCAGTAAAGGCTCTTTCTGTTCCTTTTAGTCTTGCTATCCTATATTGCTCGGGGGTAAGCTGATCTTTCCACTCCTGCTCTGTTTTTTTTATAACTCTACTCGGAGCTGGAGCTCCTTTTTTAGCATAATTAATTACGTCATCCCAATTCATAGTATCAAATTTAAAGGATAACAGCGCCAATTACGAATTAGTTTTAGGCCAATTTTGAACTTGTAAGAAGAAGTGCAACAAAGTTATTAACGGAATTCTTCTGACATTTTTTCGAAGGATTTTTTTGTAGTTATCCCAATGGGTCCTGCATAGATGCCACCATCCAAACCTATATCTTCTACCAGTACTTCTAGGATATTTTTGCCATTAGAGTTAAGCAGTACTTTAGGAATATAATAAACTCTGTATTTAGAATATGATTGGCTAGAGCCCATTCTTCTATTATCTCGCGTTTGGCCAGCAAGCTTGCCATTAATATATACTTCATCGAAGTCATCAATTTTTCCAAGAATGAGGACTAACTCATCTTCATACATTTCTTTAGAAAGTGTAAACTCCTTTCTGTACCAGGCATACCCATCATATCTTCTATAGCCTTGTTGCTCCCAATGTGAGGGTACAGTTATTTTATCCCAATCAGTATTAGGGGTGGGTTTGCTACCATTTCTACTTATGCTGAAATCCCAAACTCCTCTTAGGTCTAAATACATAGGAGTAACAGAGGAAACAGAATAAATGCCGATATCTCCATCAACAATACCCCCGGCTTGAGTCACATCATAAACACGCACGGCAATGGTGTTGGGTCCATTATAGTCTATGAGGTATTTTGGAATAACGTATTTTCTTTCTGAGTTGAATGCAGTTTTAAATGCTGGGGGCATGGAGCCAGAAAAACCTATCAGTTCGCCATTGATATACACCTCATCTACATCATCTATGTAGCCAAGGTTGATGTAGAAGCTTTGGTCTTTATCTAGCTTGCTTCCATCAAATGAATTTCTGTACCAGGCAAAGCCATCATAACCATGATAACCATAATCTTCCCATGGTCTGGATACTCTAATCTTATCCCATTTGCTATCATCGAAGTTTTTGTTGGACCAGTCACGTTGGTCACCAATCGCAAACTTCCAATAGCCGTTGAGGTCTATCAACTGGCCATTGGAGAGCTGCGAAAACATAACCATTAGGTATATAATTAAAAATGGTTTTTTCAAGGTTGAAAGGGTTTTGAGGTTGAGTTGTAAAACAAGAATTAATTTCCGCTTACTAATAAAGTCTTATCTGGTTATACTGGCTATTACTTCTTGTCCGATAGCATAGTCATTCCAGTATTGTACCCAAATGTTTTTGTCTTCATTTATAGTAAATGCATAGCCAGTTGATTTTCCAGAAGTTTCCACTTCTACTTTAAAATCTCCAGCTTCCAATTTACGAAGATCATAAAGCTTAATAAATCCTTTTTCGAATTTATCGGCCTTAACTTTATCTTTTGAAATTAGGGCATTACCGCTGTAAAACTTCACAGTTACTGTTTCCTTTTCTTCCCCACTATAGAGTAGTCTTAATACTCCACTTTCATGATGCGGTAATACCCGAACTTCAGACTTGTTGTTAATAGATTGACCAAATGAGAACGTGCTCGCCATTACTATGGCTAATGTTGCTAAAATTGTTTTTTGAGTTTTCATGATGTTGTTGTTAAAAGTTTTATTTATCGATTACAATACAAAAAACGTGAGGTTGTAAGCAATAGATGTCACACCTTGGTAAAGGTTTGTAACAAAATGTAACAAGTCATGAAAAGTGTAACAGAATCAGGTCAAAAGCTTATAACCGATGCCGTGAACGGTAAGAATAACCTTAGGATGATTGTGATCATCTTCAACTTTTTGGCGAATTCTAGCAATGAAATTATCAACAGTCCTAGTGGTAGGCTGCTCGTCATAACCCCAAATTTTTTCTAACAAGTCATAACGCGATACCACCTTATTCTTATTTTCAAACAGAAACTTCAGAATTTCAAATTCTTTATGAGATAATTTCACATCATTATCGTCTGATGAGCTTACTGTATAAGCATCAAACTGTATTGTCAGTTTTCCTAAGGTTATTTCTTCATCTTTTTTTGAAAGTGCCCCTGTTCTACGAAGGTTAGCCTTTATTCTTGCTAATAGCTCTCTTATACTGAAGGGCTTTGTCATATAA
>CAYGNU010000486.1:0-3846 GCA_964351175.1 uncultured Roseivirgaceae bacterium
AAAATTTTTAAATGTCAAAAAATTGTTCCGAAGCATTTGAGTTTTACTCAATGCGAAGGAGGGTTTTTGTTTCATGACGATCTAATGTATTTAACGCTTCTCCGGGTTTCAGTGGAGAAGCTCCACAAAACTTATAAATTTTAACATTGTTTTTCCAAGTTTCATTTTTATGAAACGAAGGTGGGCTTTTTATTTATAATTAATTTGATAGCTGTACCTTATGTTTCTGGCGGGCTACGGTGGAGAAGCTCCACAAAAATTTTTAAATGTCAAAAAATTGTTCCGAAGCATTTGAGTTTTACTCAATGCGGAGGAGGTTTTTTGTTTTAGTACAGTAGGTTTATTTCTTGCTTCTCCGGGTTTTAGTGAAGAAGCTCCACAAAATTTCTAATCGTAAATAGGGTGTTCCGGTGTTTCAGTTTTGTAATAAACGAGTATTTTTTATTTTCAATTCATCCAAATTCTATATTAATTTAAGTGAAGGCTCAGATAGAGATGCTCCTTTAGACCATATGTTAAGTCTCTGAAAGTAAACCCAACTTAAAATAATTTTGAATGTGGCATGTGTATATTTTAAAATGTTCAGACGGTACTTATTATACAGGATGTACAAATAATCTGGATGATAGATTGGCTAGACATAGAAAAGGACAAGTACACTATACAAGTTCTAGACAGCCCTTTGAATTAGTGACCCATATAACATTCACAGATAAGTATAAAGCGTACAACTTTGAAAAGTATTTGAAATCTGGCTCTGGTATAGCATTTAGAAATAAACGGTTGATCTGAGCTTAACGGACTAAAATAGTCTGAATTCAAAGACTATTAAAAATTTATAAAGTGTAGTAAAAGACTTAGAAGTATATTCTAATTCTAGCAGCGTTGTATAAAATGCAAATCATATACCCTGACCTAATCTTTCAACCACTTTAATAGCCGAAATAACAGCACCTTCCATATACCCTGAGTTAATACTAGACGTCTCTGCTCCAGCGAAAAATAACTTGTCATTCATCTCTAACTGTGAGAGCATACTCTGACCATTATTTTGATGGGCTTGGAGTCCATTATTGCCTAAGGAGCTATTAGTAAACTCTTCATTGTTCCATAGCATATCTCCATAACTGAGATAATTACCAGCATCCGAACCAAATAGTCTTTTCAAATCTTCAATGACTTGAACTTCTCTTTCTTTTGCCTTGAGATTCGAACCTTCTGGATTTAAGAATCCCAGCAGGCCAAAACCATTATTCTTATAATTGGCATGATCCTGAACTTCCCTGACTAGCCCAACATGGCTCATGGCAAGACCTGCCAGCCCAGCTTTTCGCCAAAATGGTGCTGGATATTCTACCGTAAATTTTATTGATTCTCCCATCCAGGTATGGGTATTTGCTCTTACTTCTTTTGCGTTTGGACTTAGTTCTGGTTGAAAAGAGATGGATTCATTTAATAACCTAGGAGGAATAGTGATCACCACCTTTTTTGCATGAAAAACATCACCATTCTTAGCGGTTAACTTTATCAAATCGTTTGACTCTTCTGCATTGGTTATAGGCGTATTTAATATTATATTTTCCTTACCTATATAGTCAGCCAATTTGGTGATAATATGTTGTGTCCCATCTTCAATTTTGTAGTAAGGGACACCTCCAGTCATTTGTTTTGAGTCAAATTTTTCAGGTGCCTGTCCTTTTTGCATTTCGTATAGGCCCAATCCTGCTTGATACTGTTCAAAAATATTGATACCTAAATCTGCAATGAGCTTTTTTAAATGAACATCATTAACAAAGACCCATGTCGCACCAAGTTCTAAGGAGACGTTTTTACCCCGAACCGATTTTATTCTCCCGCCAAGTCTTTTATTACCTTCCAGCACTAAGGGATTGAAGCCCTTTTGTTTAAGCAAGTAAGCTGTAGCAAGTCCTGATAATCCCCCGCCAATAATAATGATGTCTTTTTCCATTTGGTATTTAACAATGCAACAAAGTATTTGATTTTGGAGAAGGTGATAAAATTAGGCTAGATGCTCTATTAGGGTTCTTGTGTTCACGTACTCTATACATTTAAATCTTGTTTCGTGTGGACACAAAACAAGGCTTAGTGATGGGCATAGAAGCTACTTATTCTCTGGATCTCTTCTCATTAAATAATTTTTATAGAGTTGGTCATATATGGGTTTAACAGAAAGTTCTGCTGCTAATTGGTAATAATCCTTTGCGTCATCCACCATATAGTAATAATGTTCCATTGAAAATGCTAGCTCTAAAGCTTCCAGTGCATTCTTTGGCTCACAGTAATGGGGTACGTAATACTCTTTGTATTCACTAATTCTGATTGGAATGGTTTGCGTTGTAAAATCCATCTCCTCTGAGTGTACTTTGATCAAAATCAATGGTTCAAGGCCAAAATCAATATTATTAAAATCAATGAGATAGTATTGGTCAATTGTAGATTTCTGAAATATTAACTCGTCAAACATATTTGTGACCGTTACCTTAAAATTACTTGGGCTTGGTTCTCGGAATGATTTCCATTTTATACATATTGAGTCATTTGACGTGGTTTGGATGTCATCAAAATTCATCAAATACCCTTGATTTATATAAACCCCATCATGCACTATGAAAGGCTTATATGTAGTATTAAAAAGCATTGATATTTCTGGTCGCTCATTAATCGGTTTAATCCTGAATTTATTTTTGATATGGTTGTTAGCAACGCTTATATTCAGTAAAGTATCATTAAATAACTCGATAAATTTTCCAGATGAATGGACGATAATAAGGTGTCCGTTTGAGAGTTTTATTTGATCATCATTTTCTAAATAATCTTTTACTGAAACAGTGTTTTGATTTTTCAAATAGCGGGCATTCGTTGCTGCTATAACTTGGAAAGGCTTGTTTTTGATTTTTGTGGGCACGAAATAATTAGGAGCAGTAACATATGTATTGCAGCCAAGGAGAATTAGGGTAAATATTATAATCGTAAAGAAATTAAGCTTCATAACTGTTTACTAGGCTATGCCTACTAGTCAATAAAAGAATGTCTGCTATTTCACCCATATTTTACTAATCTAATTGATTTTATTCTTTTCAACACCTCATCAAAGATGCGTGGCCTCCCCAGCACCCCTAGGAAAACGGATATTCTCAACAATCTCCTGTACATCTTTAGGTGGAGCAGGAAAAAATCTTGAAAGTGAGAAGGAGATAGTAAAATTCACCACCATGGCAATGCTTCCAAAACCTTCAGGAGAGATGCCAAACCACCATCCCGATTGGTTACCTCCACCAAAAAAGCCTAGTTTGAATTACATCATATAGAAAAGTATTAGCAGCATGCCGACAACAGCACCTTGCTTATTCATTCTCCTTTGCTCTGGTTCGAGTCCTCACGCACTACTTATTTTTAACCCTTATTTGTGAGGGTACGAACCAAGGTATGGATAAAAAAGTAGAGGCAATCTCACCTTTTATGTGACCCAAAAAGTGATTATGAAGATGATGAACCGATATATCAGGTTTGCTAATAGCACTGCCAACATCACTCCCATACCAGCCGGAATGGCCCAGTACCAGCGGATACCCATAAATTTTTTGATGCCAAGAATGGCGTAAAGCACAGGAATGACAAAGGTAAACAGGTTAAATGAGATCAGGGCAACCATCGAACTTTCATCACCAGATAAAAAATCAATCAGCGTATCTGCCCAATCGAGCATAATCCAGCTGACCATGAACAACGAGAAAAAGTGGAAGGCAAAAATAAGGCTATCAAAATAAAACCTTCTCTGTTTAAAGGCAATCAAGTATACAAAAATTGCAATCATTGGTATATTGA
>CAYGNU010000487.1:0-3829 GCA_964351175.1 uncultured Roseivirgaceae bacterium
AAGAGACGAAAGAGCTGCAGGAATTCTTGACTTCAGGTAAAGAGGTGACTAGGAAGCAATTACGTAAGTTGGTAAAGGCGTATGAAAAGGCGGAACAACAACAAACTGATGAACCAGAGGTGGTATCGAATAGGACATATAAAATAGATACGCTGGCATATAAAAATGACTCTACTTATTGGGCTCAAATAAGGCCTATACCACTATCAAAGAACGAAGTAGATGGCTATGCTAAAATGGATAGTCTTTCAGAAATACAGCAAAATGAGCGAGATGGAGATACCTTAAAAACTAAGAAGAGAAAGGCCAAACACATTTTCGATCCAATTTTTGGTAATTATTATAAACTAGCTGATAAAACGTATTTACAACTCTATGGTTTGTCCGGTCAATTCAATACAGTTGATGGTTTTGACCTAGAGACAAGACTGGTTTTTACCAAGACTTTTGATAATGAAAATAAAAATTGGCTAAGAATAAACCATCAGAGCCGCTATACATTTGCCAGAACTGCATATAACGGAATTTTAGAATTTAGATATGATTTTGGTGAGCGCGGTAAACGAAATTCTCTGCGGTTGAATGGGGGTAGATATATTAATCAATACAATAATGACCGACCCATACATCCCATTATCAATACCTTCACCACACTTATTCAGGAGTTTAACTACATGAAAATCTATGAGAAAGACTATGCTGAGATTGTGTATGATAGAAAACTATGGAACAAGCTCAACCTGAATATAAAAGGCGAATTCGCAGAGCGAAGAGAATTAAAAAACAGATCTTCTTATAATTTGGTTGATCGCTCACAAAGGGAATATACCCCGAATGCTCCGGTGGCAGCCGAATTGCCAAATACTTCTTTTGAAGAACATAATGCTTTAACCACAGAAGTAAATTTAGCATATGAGCCATGGGTGAAATATAGAATCTATAATGGGAGAAAACAGAAGCTAGATACCTATACGCCTAAATTCAGATTGAAATATGTTAAAGGAATTCCAGATGTAGCAGATAGCAAAGTGGATTTCGACTTATTGGAACTAGGATACCGTCATACTTTTAAATTAGGAATACGAGCTTTGGCCGATGTCTCACTAAAAGCTGGTAAGTTTTTAAATAACGAAAGTCTCTATTTTATGGACTATAAGCATTTTTTAGGCAACAGAACTCCTTTCGTTACAACTGATCCTGTAGGTAGCTTTAGAATGCTTGATTATTATGTATTCAGCACAAGTGATGAGTACTTTACAGGAAGTTTTCATTATCAAATGCGTAAGTTTCTTTTCACGAGAATTCCTATCGTGCGGTTAGCGGGAGTGCGAGAGAGTTTCTTTACCAACTATTTGGCTACCGACCTTTCAAAAAATTACACTGAAGTGGGGTATGGAATCAACTATATTTTCAGGTTATTCAGAGTGGAGGCTGTTGCTAACTTTGTTGATGGAAAGTACAAAGACTATGGCGTAAGAATTGGGATAGCTGCTAATTTGGATAACTTGTTTTAATTTATTGGATAATCTGGAAGATTAGATTTACTATTAAAAGAAGGCATCTTCAGTAGCACAAAAAAGAATCGATTTATTATCTTGGATACTTACAATTACCTTTAGGTAGATGAAGTATCTTTTTCCAATTTTCTTTTTATTAAGCATCACTTCCGCCAGTGGGCAGCAAGTTATTGATAGTCTAAAAAACCTCCTTACAAATTCATTAGATCCTAAGCAGAAAGCATATGTTTTAGATGAATTATCTTATCAATGGTTTTATGAAGATCTGGACAGTTCGCTCTTTTATGGTATTAGGGCGTATGTGGCATTCTCGAAGGTTGACGATCCCAACGGCCTTTCACAGGCTGCTACTTCAGTAGCGGTGGCCTATCATTATTTGAATAAATGGGACAGTGCAGAATATTACTATAAGGAGGCACTGTCCATTAGGGAAGCAAGTAAGTCAAACAGGGTAGCCTCATCTTTAAATAATCTAGGAGTGGTTTTTATGGATCAGGAAGAATATGAAGAGGCGATAACGTATTATATCAAAGCCATGGAAGTAAGGCAACTGGCAAATGATACCGTTGGAGTTGCCCTTACGAAAATAAACCTTGGGCTAATCTTTAAAAAACAAGGTATTTATGACAAAGCGCTCGGTTACTACAAAGAGGCAATAGTGGTATTAGAAAAATTCAATGAACAAAAACATTTGGAAGTAGCACTATTAAACATGGGTGCGATCTATAATACCATTAATGATTATGAAATAGCCAAACAGTATAATTTAAAGCTTTTAAAACTAGCGAATGAAAGTGCATCGCAAAGAAATCTGGCCAAGTCATACGTAAATCTGGCTAATTCTTATCAAGGTTTAGGCTTGCTTGATAGTAGTCTCTATTATGCCAATAAGGGACTTTCATTTTTTGAGTCACAAAGCGACACACTGAATATTGCCAATTCTTTACTTTCTATTAGTCAAAGTCACTTGGCGGCTAAGAATTACAAAAGTACTATTACCAATTCTAAAAGAATGGAACAATTAAATCAAGCTGTTGGTAACAAAGAGATGGCAATCGAAAATCAATTGATGTTAGCCAAAGCCTATGCTGGTTTAAGTGACTATCAAAATGCTTATGCTAACCTTGAAAACTCTTTTTATCTAAAAGATTCCTTTCTAACCACAGCACTAAATGAAACCATTAGTGATCTTACTATTAAGTATGAGACAGAGCAAAAGGAGAGGGAGATTTCACAACTTAAGATTAAGAATCAGGAAGCAATTATTGCTGAACAAGAAACTGAAAATCAGCGAAATATATTATTGTTTTTTGCAGGAGTATTAGTTCTGGGAGCGATACTTCTTTTTTTTCTTCTTAGGACAAGATCAAAAGCAAATGCACTTGTAGTTAAATCTCTGAATGAAAAGGAGATATTACTCAAGGAGATTCATCATCGTGTAAAAAACAACCTTCAAATTATTTCAAGTTTACTAAGCCTTCAGTCTCGTTTTATTGAAGACAAAGATGCCAAAGCTTTGGTCAATGAAGGCCAAAATAGAGTGAAGTCTATGGCTTTGATCCATCAAAAACTATATCAAAAAGATAATTTAATGGGTGTGGAGGCACTAGATTACATTCAAAACCTCACGAATACACTGCAAAGTGCTTATGGCATGGATTTATCTAAGTTGAAAGTAAAATATGATATCGATAAACTTAACCTAGATGTAGATACAATGATTCCTATAGGGCTCATTTTAAATGAATTAATTAGTAATAGCTTTAAATATGCCTTTCCGACTGGAGAAGGGACTTTAAATATCATCTTCAAAGAAACTGAACGTAAGTTGCTACTAACTGTTAAAGATAGCGGAGTGGGTAAAGTCAAAGAAATTAATGAGTCTGACTCATTCGGGATTAGAATGATAAAGTCATTATCTAGAAAATTAGACGCTACCGTTAAGTTTAACTTTGACAAAGGCACTGAAGTTTCGCTTACTATTCAGAGCTATAAGTTATATAATTGACAAATGGAAAGATCAGTACTTATAGTTGAGGATGAGCCGTTGATAGCAGATGATTTGCTATTTCATCTGGAGGATATTGGCATTGAAAACGTTGATGTTGCCCTTAAGTACGAAGATGCTAGAAAGAAGATTACAACAAATAATTTCGATCTTGCCCTATTGGATGTAAACTTATCAGGAGAGCGTGATGGTGTCGATTTAGCAAATTTCATCAACAAACATCAGCCCTTACCATTCATTTTTGTCACATCATACTATGACAGCGAAACGCTTTATAGGGCAAAAAATACCAATCCTTGGGCTT
>CAYGNU010000488.1:0-3828 GCA_964351175.1 uncultured Roseivirgaceae bacterium
CCATTATTATCATTGCATGAACAAGTGAATAAAATAATGGTAACTATAAACGGTATTTTTTTCATGATGTAATTTTTTTTACAAAAGACTCCTTTTACCAACAAAGGTTTGTCATCAAAAAAGGTAATCATGTAAAGACAAATTATTCTTTACATGATTTTCAAATGAAAAATGGTTTTGGGAAAACTTTTTCATTTGAAAATTGAAGAGATTAAATTATTAGAAATGTAAACATTAATTAATCTTAACCTATAGACTAAAAATTAGCGGTAATACGTGAAATAGGCAGACTACTTTTACGTCATGAAGAATATACTAGCCCTAGCACTTTTACTTTTTAGTCATTGTGCATTTACCAACGACAAACTTGATAAAGCCTTTGAGTCTGATGACATCAATCAGTTCGTAGAGCTTACAGCATCTAATTTATCTGTAGATCATTTGACTAGATCAATAAGTTCAGATGCTACTGCCATTTTCAGCTATTTATTAGAACAAAAAGTAGATATAAATAAATATGACGAGCAGGGCAGTACCCCTTTGTTGACTGCATGCGCAAATAATAAAACTGAGTTTATCAAGGCGCTTTTAGATGCTAATGCTAACCCCAACCTTGCTGGTAAATCAGGCCTGGAAGCAACTCCACTTATGCAGGCAGCTGGATTTAACAATGTTGAAATACTAAAAATACTAATAGCTAATGGTGCACAAGTAAATCAACTTGATATTAATAAAGACCACGCATTAAATTGGGCAACTTACTATGGACACTTACAAGCCATGGAGTTACTAATTAAAAATGGAGCCGATCTAGAACTTATCAGCAAACATGGAAAAGCAGTGGATGTTGGTTTTAGATTATGGCATGCTGACTCAATAGCAGCAGTCTTCAGAAAATACATGAATCTTGAAAAAATTGATAAAAAATCAACATCACTCATAAGCGCTGTAAAGGCAAATGACGTAGAAGAGGTTTCAAAACTTATAAAAAAATCAGCTAATGTAAATGCTAAAGATGAATTGGGTACGCCAGTCGTCAATTTTGCCGTTGAGAATGGTTACTTGAAGATCACCGCTGCATTGGTAGACGCTGGCGCTAATGTTAATGTATTAAACAGGGTAGGTCAAGCCCCAATTGCTTTAGCGGCTCGTTTTGGTAAGACTGATATAGTTAAACTGCTGGTTGAGAATGGCGCTGATCCAAATATGACTGGTCAACATTACAGACTTACACCCCTTATTGGAGGGGCAATTAACGGCAGTGTTGAAATTGCTGAATTATTAGTTAAAAGTGGGGCTGACATAAATGTTACAGATTCTGTAAATGGTGGTGCGCCTTTGCATTGGGCATTGTTCTATAGACATTCTGATTTTGCTACTTTGATGGTAAAGCGCGGTGCTGATTTTAATAAGCCAGTTCTTGGAGGAGACTACAACGGAAAATCTCTTGCAAAGGCTTATAAAGATGAGCAGACACTTAGAGCTATAGTTGAGATTGAGAATGCCAAAAACCCTTTGTTTGGAAGCTGGAAAATGTATGAGATAGACTATGTCTATGCCGACACCACCTACAATGTACCACTTGAGTACCCGGGCAGACTTATTATTGCCAATAACACTTATTCCATAATGCACAATCCTTATGGTAGTGCTCGAAAGAGTGGAGTTGATATTTCTAAACTTACTGAAGAAGAAATGATTTATGCCTTTAAAACCTTAGCTTTTAACAGTGGTACCTACACCATTTCCGATAGTGTACTTTCTACCAAATCTGATATTGCAAAAGTGGCTGGTTTCGAAGGTGGAGAGCAGTTTTATACAATTGAATTTGTTGATGATTCATTACTACTAACCATGTTTGATGAAACCTATCCTAATGGAAAGAAACCGGAGTGGTATGGTAAATTGAAAATTCTATTTAAATTGAAAAAAGAGTGGTAACAAATAATATTAAGATTTGACTTTCCTTCGTTTTTTTTTATTGGTTTATGGCTTTATTGGACTGTTTGTAGCAGGCGGAGTTTTTTTTAGAAAGAATAAAACCTCAAGCGTTACTCTGACCATTTTTATACTGCTTTTATCTTTAGAAATTCTTTATTTCCTATATTCTACCAGCTGGCTTTTCGAGCAATATCAAATTTCATTAGGCGGTTACTACTTTATTTCAGGCTTTTTATACGGACCTGTACTTTGGTTTCACTGTCGTTCATTAGTTGAGGAAAATAGCACGTTTACAAGAAGAGATTTACTGCATTTGGTTCCGATGATATTAATTATCATTCACATGTGGGATATACTTTTAATGCCAATGGCAGAACGCATAATTTATGCAGAGGCCCATTTTATGGACAGAATCATGCCTATAAATTACTTGAGGGCCTCCCATCAACTCATTTATGGTGTGGTATTAGTGATATTTAGTTATAGAAACAGGTATTCTCTATCGAGTAATGAGAGGGTTTACACCCTTCTAATTTGTGCCATCTATCTAGTAAGTACGGTGTTGGTTTCATGGCTAACCATGTTTGCCGATAATTATCGTCAGTTCATCTATTTCTATTTTTTAGTCTATACGCTCGTTTTCATAATTGCCTATTTACTGTACTCAGATAGTAAATTTCTTAAAAAATTAACTGGGAAATACCTTAATTCAAATCTTGAAAAAAGTGATATGAATCGAATTTTGAGTAAAATAGAAGACGCTTTTTCAAATGATGAAATATTCTTAGATCGAGAATTAAGCCTCTCTAAGTTTGCCGAAATCATTGATGAAAAACCTCATAATATTTCTCAAACCATGTCTGAGATTGTACAGAGAAATTTTAATGAACACTTAAACTTCTTCAGAGTGAAACACGCTAAGAAGTTACTACTGGACTCAAAGTTTGATCATTATAAAATTGAGTCGATTGGAATGGAAGCAGGATTTAATAATAAGGTCACATTCAATAAAGCATTTTTAAAATATACAGAAGTCACGCCTTCAGCCTATAAAAAAGCTAATTCATAATTTACCGTTCACCACATTTTCACATCCTGCAAATATGTTGTGCGTATGACAGTTAGATAAACTCGAAATATGTCATTCAAAGGAAAGTTGTGGTTTAAGTGGGTATTGATTATCGCAGTCGGTGTTCAATTTATTTTAATGGCTCATGCTAAAATGTTGGGCGAAATGTGTGACATCTTTCTTTCTAATGGATTGTCTTTAGAATTCATGTTCTTTATCGGCTTTATGGAAGTATTGGCAACAATTGGCCTACTCACTTCACGATGGAGAGTTAAATCGGTAATAGTACTATCTTGTATAATGTTTGGAGCTATTTATGTGAACACTCAGTCTTATGATGTACTGCATATTCTGGTAAATATTACAAATATTGGGTTTTTAGGCATTGTTCTATGGCTTGAAAAGGAAAAGCAGCTAATACTAGAAGATATGATGCAGCCGATTAAACCTTAAGCTATACCAACCCATATTTATTCAGCCTTCTGTATAAGGCCGTTCTCGTCAATCCTAATTGTTTAGCTGTAGCAGTGGCATTGCCTTTGTTTGCTTCCAGCGTTTCTATGATAAAAGTTTTTTCCATGTCCTCCAGCGTTTTAGGTTCATGGATTTTGACATTACTGATGGGCTGGTTGATAAAAAGCTCAGAACTGTCGATAATATCGGTTTCAGATAGTATTACTGCTCGCTCGGTAGCATGTTGCAACTCACGGATGTTACCCGGCCAGTCATAATTTTGCAGCGGAGGATAAATCTTTGAATCGAGTTTCATATCTCCTTTACCATATTTCTTACAGTAAACCTTAAAGAAATGATCAATT
>CAYGNU010000489.1:0-3816 GCA_964351175.1 uncultured Roseivirgaceae bacterium
GGCAGATGCACTGGGCCGTCTCGATCCTCAGCCTGCTGCCGCCCGGCCTCGCCGTGAAGATGATGAGCCGGCTGCCGGAGAAGCCGTGAAATTTGTTGTGGCCCTGTCAACTAGTTTATGAGCTATAAACTTTACGAGGTAATACACAGAAAACTGAACTATTACAGTAGATTCATAATTTCTTGAGTTACCACATCTAGAACGATTTCTATTCTTTGTTCTTTGGGCTGAATACTGCCTCACGCGCTCTACGTACAAGTTTTCTGTTTGGGTTTTTTGAACCAGTTTCGTGCTTGGCTATAGCCATACCAATCAAATTTGCAATATCGTTACGACTATCCTCATTTAGAAAACCATATTTGTGTTCAGCAAAAAGTAAGTTATATATTTTCAGTAAATAGTATGAGTTTTTGTGTAGATTAGAAATGTATCTTTTTACTGATTCCTGCCAACCTCTCGGTCTGCTCCGAATAATCACAGAAATAAGCAAAAAACTTTCCGGTCCACCTCTTTTTCCAACCTCTAAATACTTATCAAAAAGCGGCCCCATTCTAGGCGAAGCAATATCTTTCTCATGCCGCTCAAGAACATTGGATAATATCACCTGCACCACACGTTGCCACAAATCACTTTCAGTGTACTCATCAAACTCAGAACCTAGTTTAAACAGGACATTATCAAAGAGCACCTTCCGATCATTAGCTAATACTGGACTGAGTAAAAAAAGAACCTGCACCTCCTTTGTCCATGCGCGCATTATTTCATGCATTAGTTCAATTTTGAGCTCAGCATTAACAAAGTCACTGTTTCGCAATGCGCGAGCGGCACTGCATAATACCTGCATACATTCGTACAAACTTGAATCACGTACAAACTCGTGAATTTCTTGCGAGTATGGAACAGTCCTATCATAACCAACATCGGCAATTTTATCTTTAAACTCCACAGGCAACCCAGATTGCTTTGCCTCCTCTTCAAGATTCTCTTTCAATGCATTTATTGAATTATCAGATGGATTCCAATTTACATCGTCATAAGGATCAAAGTTGCGCCCAATCTTTGTTCTCTTCTCAAATGCATCACAAACATTTTTCAAATCATGTATTAAAACTTGAATCAGGTCATTTCGATGTCTATCAATACCAGAAAAAAACTCAATTATTTCTGGAAAATTCATGTAATAAGCATCAGACAGAACAAAATTTCGAAACTCTTCAGAGTGTTGCATTCGATGCGCTGCAAAGAAGTATATCCAGTGAACATATCTGAAAAAATACTTTTCACCCCCGCTAACAACTATATTCTCTTGATGAAGAACATCAAACAACTTTGCGCAATCAACATCTATCACCATCTCCTCGCAGAACTTTTCAGAAGATCTAAGAAACTCCACTTTTGAGAAACTATTTACTTTTGTCTTAACAATCTCACCACAGAATGCCCCTAAAACCGCAAGCGCATCTTTCATATCAGGAAATGTGCTATAATCCGGGTTCTTCTTGTAGCTAACAAATATAAAATATAAAAATCTCTCAAACATATCCGTTCTATTTATTGGACTAAAATCAATTTGCCTCGCATATACGACTAAGAGGGTCAAACAATTCAATGGTGTTCTGTGTATATTCAACGTCTCAAGATCATCAACTAATCGCTGTACTGCAGAATCCTCGTTCAAATCAAAACCAGAATCATTAAATTGCTTTGTAAGTTCACGAATTTGGGATCGATCAAAAGACAATAAAAAGTACTGCTGATAAGAATGATTCAAACTTTGATCTACCTTACCTTGAATCATATCTATATCACTTTTGTTCCGCAGAATAACTAATGGAATCCTAGGAAACAGCTTTTTTATGTTGTTAATCTTTCGCGAATTTAACTGATCCGGTTCGTCGAGTATAATTGCGCATAAGTCCGAAACTTTAAGAGTAAAACAGTCAAGCTCAGCCGAAATGAAATCAGATATGGCTTTCTCATGAGACTGAAACTCACTTGATTTAATAAATAATGCTATTTTACCTGGCTCATCTTTCCACGACTTATACGCAAGATAATAGCCAAGTGCAGTTAATCCAAACTGAGGTGGAGCATAAATTGTACAGTCATGGAATGGACTTACTAGTTCATCAGCAGAAAATATTGTTGCTTCTTTTTCGTCCAATGCAATCTCTGACTGGTTGGAAATATTAGGTGTTACCCATAAGGTAGGAAGAGAAGAATAGCATTTAATTTGCCTAGAAAAATTCGCTTTGAGCTGACTTTCAACAGCTTCATATAGATCTACATTAATAACTTGCATATCAGTAGACTTCGACGAGAATGTTGGGGATAAATTAAACTCAACAATTCCATTGTCATTTTTTGAAAATTTCGTACCCGTTACAAAACAGTCTTCAGCCCATGCTCTATAGAAAACTCGTACTTCTTTGAGGTCTGCAGAGACGTCAATTCGGGAATAGCCAAGGTTATCTACTTTACTAGTAAAAAGTTGCGGTGCGGCGCAGTGGGTGAACTCTTGCTGACCATTACTCATACAAAGCACACTTTGTGAGTGTTCATGCCCAGTAAGTAACAAATTAAAACTTTTCGAGACATATGTCTTTACTGCTTGTTGCGCCCAATCAGAAAGCCATTCTAATGGATGGTGCATTGCTAAAATTTTAAAGTCGTAGCTCGTGTTGTTTAACCAGTTCGCTAATTCACGTGTCTCAACAGGCAAACAGCCTCTATCATCAATCAGCTTTCCGTTTTCATCCTTCAATCCACCAAAAGAGTATATAGCGGTATTTAAACAGTATATTCCTATATTGTCAGTTAGGGGGAAACCCGCTCCACCGAAACTCTCTTTGCTTATATGGAAGTCTGATACTGTTTTCTGCCAATCTAAAAATGGTTCGAATTTTTTGCCAATCAGACTCCTCTGATCAGAATAAATTGAATTGTTAAAGCTTGTTTCATTTGTTGCTCGTTGCTGAAGACCAAGCAGCACATACTTATTTTCCTCAGTATACTTTCTATCTACATCATGATTTCCAGGAATAAAAATAATGTTTTCTTCCGTAAAGCCAATATCCTTGAGTTTTTGACCGATTGTGCTAGTAAAATATGAGTATAAGGAAGGAGAGCTTCCTTCCTGTAATATATCTCCTGTAAAAACAATATACGTCTTACTAGGTGTAGTTACTGTTCTTTCTAAATCCAGCAAAAACTCCTTTAGAACGATGCCCTGCTCTTCATGCCAGTTCTCACGCAAGTGTAAGTCTGAGATATGTATTATAGATATTGTCATCGTATACACCTTTAGTATTTAAAACCATCAAAAGTAACAAGAATTTTTTGGTTTGTAACCTACAAAGGTGGTATCAATGCTGCGACATTTCAAATTGTCTTAATCTTAAGCAGGTGTTCAAATACAAAGTTTACGCTCGAAAACCTCCGAAATTGTCGCCTTGCAAAAAGCTCTGCCGCAATAGCCCTACTTCTCCGTTTGGCACAACACAGCCTTCCGGCACCAGGACCACACGGCAGCCGGCAACCAAAGCGCTGTCAGCGCATTCGAGTTAACCGGTTGTCGACCGGCCGTTTCATCGAAAAGTAACGACGCCGTTTTTAAAAAGTCTAACACCGTCTGTTTTCCTGACCGGGGAACATATCCGGAAACAGGGAAAACTGCCGTGCCCATTGCATCTCTCCGAACCACCCTCACCGCCCCGACACTCAGCTTTGTGACCCTGTTCCCCACCAAGAAAGCCACCTGCCGTAGAAGCCGTGAACAGTCTCCGGTTTATCTCTGATGACGCTGGTTCAAACTTG
>CAYGNU010000490.1:0-3811 GCA_964351175.1 uncultured Roseivirgaceae bacterium
ACGGCATAGCTCAGAATACCGAAGACAATCATAATTACGAAAATCATACTTTTAATTATTTAAGTTTTTTTATTTTTTCTACAATGTTGGTGGTAGAATAACCATCTACAAGTGAGATAGTTTTAACCCGCCCTCCGTTCTTTTTAACAATATCTGCGCCAACTATATTTTCTGCCAAATAGTCATTACCTTTTACTAAAATATTGGGTAAAAGTTGCGAAATAAGTTCTTTAGGGGTGTCTTCAGAAAAGAAAACTACCGCATCTACAAAAGACAAAGCTGCCAGAATTCTTGCCCTAGAATATTCATTATTCAATGGCCTCTCCTCTCCTTTTATCCTTCTTACAGAATTGTCTGAATTTAGTCCAATAACTAGTTTATTACCTAAGGCTCTTGATTTTTCTAAATAGTCAATATGTCCTAAATGTAGGATGTCAAAACATCCATTGGTAAAAACCACTTCATCACCAGCTTCTTGCCATTGCTTAATCAATGATTTGAGCTCGTTGAGTGATTTGATTTTATTGGCGGTCGTTTGCAACTTTTGTTCCTATTATTTGACTTGAAATTAATGAAATTGCACCTACTAAAATAATTATAACCGTTTGCCAACCATGGAATATAAATGTAAAGGCAATGGCTTTATCTTGTGGTAGACTGTATAGCAATATAAGACCTGTGGACACTAGTACGTGAAAGCTACCAGCTCCACCAGGAAGTGGCACCGCCATTGCTATACCTCCAATAACAAAAATAGTCAATGCAGCCCCTAGTCCAAGATTTTCAGTCTCAGGAAAAGCCAGCATTACGAAGTACATCATAAGGTAATAACAAACCCAGATTAGCAATGAGTCTAATATAAATGCAGATCGGCTCTTTAATTTAAGCACAGACTTTACGCCTCCCTTAATCCCCAATAATGCTGATTTAGATTTTGATAGAAGTCTAAGCATCAAATACTTTCTTCTCTTGAGAAGGAACATGAACATAAAGCTAATTGATATTAAGAATAACACTCCTGCCACAATTACAGTCCCCATATTACTTGAGCTTTCCTGATTGGTTAAAGCCTGCACTTCTTCGGATTGAAAAAATAGGCTGAGATTATCCAATTGTATGAAAAATGAGATTCCGATCAGAATAATAAGAAAAAGAAGGTCAATAACTCTTTCAGCCACAACCGTACCTAATGAAACGTCTACAGGAGTTTTATTGAGTCTATACAAATTGTAGCACCGCGAAACTTCACCACCTCTGGGAATGGCCAGATTGATAAAGTAACCAATCATAACAGACAAAAAACCTTGTTTCAAGGTCAATTCATATCCAATAGGATTCAGCAGTAACTTCCACCTTTGTGCTCTGATCAAATGACTCAATAAAGCCACCAAACCTGACAAAATCAAGAAATATTTATTTGCCGATGACCAAACTTTTAAAAGATAGTCTACTTTACTAGTTCCTTCAGCTACTTCAATATTTTCAAATGAAATCCAAAGTAGCACTGCTGTTACAGACAGCATTACCGCGTACTTTAAAATAGTTTTGATTTTATTACTCATGATGTGAGCCTAAGAAAGCTTATTGTCATTATCTGGAAAGATAATGGCAGGCTTGAAGGTTTTAGCTTCCTCAAAATCCATCGAGGCATAGGAGATAATAATTATAATGTCACCAACCTGTACACGTCTGGCAGCCGGTCCATTGAGGCAAACCATTCCACTTCCTCTTTCTCCTTTTATGGTATAAGTCTCAATACGCTCTCCATTATTAACATTTACAATCTGAACCTTTTCACCTTCTAACAAATTAGCAGCTTCCAATAAGTCTTCATCAATAGTTATACTGCCCACATAGTGAAGCTCTGCCTGTGTAACTCTTGCTCTATGTATTTTTGACTTTAATACTTCTATATTCACTTCCTTACTCCCTTAATTAGAAAATTATATTATCTATTAATCTCACTCCATCAACAGTTGCAGCTATGCATACGGCAACAGAATTACTTGAAGAATTGTTCTCTACTCTTTCTAGATTTTCTACACTTACATATTCAAGATATTCTACCTTAATACCTTCAAGCGCCAATTGATCAATTAATTCCTTTTGTATTTTTTTAAAATCATTATTGTCAATAATAGACTCCTTCACAGCTAGAAGAGACTCGTTAAGTCTTACCGCTGATTTTAACCCTTCAGGTGACAATCTTTTATTGCGTGATGACATTGCTAATCCACTTTCATCCCTTTTTATTGGAATTTGTCTTAATTCTATGTTGAAAGCAAGATCCTCGACAAGTTGACTTATTATTTTAAACTGTTGCAAATCCTTCTGACCAAAATAAGCTCTATTTGGATTAACAATATTGAAAAGTTTAGAAACTACAATAGCTACTCCGTTAAAGTGACCAGGCCTATAGCTCCCTTCCATTGACTGCTCTAATTCTCCAAAATTAAATTTAAGTTGTGAAGGTTTTGGATACATTTCTTCTACGGGAGGACAAAAAACAATGTCACAACCATATGATTTTAGAAATTCTATATCCTGTTCATAGGTGCGAGGATAATTATGAAGATCCTCCTGATTATTAAACTGTGTAGGATTCACAAATACACTGCAGACAGTGACATCATTTTCTTGTAAAGATGCCTTCAACAGTTCAGCATGGCCATTATGTAGCGCGCCCATGGTAGGCACCAAACCAATGGTTTTCTGCTCTAATCTTAGCTTATTTAGACTCAATTGAAGAGACTCAATATCTCTAAAAATCTGCATTTCTGTCGTTTAAAAGGGACGCAAAACTAAGTTTTTCAAAAGATATAATCTTGAATAAAGGAGAAAATTTTGTACTTTTGTGCTTTAATTCTCGGATAAAATCAAATCTATACATATATGTCAAAACTACGTGTTCTTTATGTTGCCAGTGAGATCAATCCTTTTTTGCAAACATCTGAGGTTGCTGACTTCGTAAGAAAATTGCCACAGGCAATGCAAGAAAGAGGGATGGAGATAAGAATACTGGTCCCTAGATTTGGATTGATAAATGAAAGAAAAAATAGGCTGCACGAAGTGGTTAGACTTTCAGGTATTAATATTTCAGTTGGAGAGGAAGAAAAACCTTTGATTATCAAGGTTGCTTCTATACCCAATGCCAAACTTCAGGTGTACTTTATTGATAATGAAGATTACTTCCACAGGAAGTATGTTTTCCACGATAAGGAAAATAAATTTTATGAAGATAATGACGAGCGTGCAATATTTTTCTGCAAAGGCGTTATAGAGACTGTGAAGAAATTAGGATGGGCTCCTGATATTGTTCATTGTAATGACTGGATGACAAGTTTAATTCCATTATACTTGAAAACAACTTACAAGAATGATCCATTGTTTAAGGATGCTAAATCGATATTTACAATTCACAACAATAGCTTTAGTCACAAATTTAATAGTGACTTATTGGAAAAAGTGAAGATGATGGATATTGAGGATAGTATGCTTACAAATTTACAAAGTGCAGACTATCAAGGGTTCATCAAATTAGGAATGGAATTTTCTGACTCAGTTATAATGGCAGAAGATGACATTTCACTTTCTGAACTTTTTGAAGAGATAAACGATAAAAAGAAACTAGAGACTATCGAACAAAACGATGATTTTTCTGAATCATACTTTAACTTATATAATGAACTTGTGGGATAAGAAATTGGGGCTATTTCTAATAGCCCTAACATTCTTCGGATGTGAAGAAGAAATAGGAAATATTAGTTTAACCCCAGAAAATAATTTGGGGATTTTTTTTGCAGAAACTTCT
>CAYGNU010000491.1:0-3806 GCA_964351175.1 uncultured Roseivirgaceae bacterium
TCCGTGAACCGACCAAAGTCGGATTTTACTTCGTCTTCGTTCATGGCTTACGGCAGCACTGCTGCGAGTGACGGAACTTTTTTCGCAATCGCAATGGCGACATTGCCAAGAGCTTCGATCCGCTCGACCAACTTTGCCTGCTCGACGTTCTGGCGTGTCGCTTCTTGGACCAAAGCCATCAATTGCTCATAAACCTCCTGATCGGTCGTATCAGGCGTTATTGAGTCGATCTCCTCGCGCGATAAACCACGCAGCTCCTTGTATGTGTCCGCATAACGGCCATTCAGAGCCTCGCGCGCCCTCGCAGCGGCGCGATCCATTTCTTCAAACATTGCATCCAAATCGACATCATTGGGCATTGGTTTATCTCCTCAGTCGGCCTCAGAAACTGCTCACGAAGGCATCGATCTTGCTATCGAGGTCCTTGATACGCTGAGCCGCATCGTCGATTTGGCCCGATAGTTTCGATCCTTTGTCCACGAGATCAGCGACCTTCCCTGAAACCTCGGCGGTTTTACCGGCGACCTTCTCTCGCAGGTCGCCTAGCCCAACTTTGCCCAAGATCTCCGTTTGGACCTCTCGGACCTGGCGAACGGAGGCCAGATGACCGGTTATCACGGCCTGGGCCGCTTGGATGTTGCGATGGGCCGCATCAATCTCTTCGACAAGTTCGTCTCGTTGGGCGCGGATCGGAAGCAATAGCTCCTGGCGCTTTGCTTCGATATCCCGCGTAGAGATCTCCACGAAACGTGTCAGGACCGGCAGAAGTTTGTCGGGATCATTGTTCAGGATGATCTGAACCTTGCCCGGCAGGTCGAACTCCTTTGCAAAGGTCTTGATGTAGTCCGGGCGGTAGGTCTCATCTATGAACCTGTCGATGTCCTGTTCAATGCGTGCATACTGCAGAAGCGCCAATTCGCGATGTGCGCGATGCACTTCTTCCAGATCTCTTCCAACGGTGTTCGAAATTTCCACCGCCTCTTTGGGCACCAGATCGCAGGCAGCAGCCAGACCCAAGATGGCAACGGCTTGAAGAACGCGCAGAAACAGATTTCGAGACATGGGGGCTCTCGCAAGTTTTGCAAATATGCATGAACCCCTAATTTAGTCGATTCGCGAGATGTCTAAACCGAATTCCACACGCAATGATTATACATATAGAATCCAAAACAACCTGATGGAAAAACTCGAAAAGTGCTGCCGTTAGCGTCTACAGATCTTCTTCGCTGTTGCGTTTTATTTCTTGTTGCTCACTGCAACGCCAATGTCTGTCCGGTCCGGAACCTCTGCTGAGCAGATCATTCCCTCCCCCTTCTTCTTCGTCCGGCACCGGCCGGTTCTTTCCGTCCTATGGATGTGTCTGGCGAGAAGGAAAGGCTCCGACTGTCGGGGTCCTCAGGAAGAAGGAGAAGAACAATGACCTCTCTCGTCACAACTCAAGACCTTGCCGGTAAAACAAAGACCGAACTTTGCGGCTTGCACCGACATTTTGTCGATGCCCTGATCCGTAGCGAGCCGGACTCCGCAGAACGACGGAATGCACTTGCAAGCCTCGAGAACATTTCTCGGGCGATGGCTGCTCGTGAGCCTTCCTTGGACCCTTCGTGAGGATCACACGAGGTCTTTACCACATACGCCGTGCCATACAATTGGCATGGCAGCACCTCGCACCTCACGCAAACCTCCCTCACCGGCGCCCGATTTGGATCCAGGGATCGACGCTTTGCTGGATTACCTTGCGGAATGGGCTGTCTTGCGCGAGACTCGGAAGAACAAACCAAAAACATCCGACCGCCAACCGCCGGAGTGATCCGCGATGAAGCCTGCCGCTCTTTACGCCCGCTATTCCTCCGAACTGCAACGCGACGCCTCTATTGAGGATCAGATCCGCCTTTGCCGCGAGAAGGCAGAAGCAGAGGGTCTCTTCGTGGAAGAGGTTTATGTCGATCGCAGTACGTCCGGCGCGACGCTCCTGCGGCCCGGCATTCAATCCCTCTTGCAGGATGCGGCGCGCGCCCGGTTCCGTGTCGTTCTCGCGGAAGGCCTCGATCGCATTTCACGGGACCAGGAAGACGTCGCCCATGTCTACAAGCGGCTGCAATTCGCGGGCATCGACCTTGTCACTCTGTCGGAAGGCCCGATCAACGAACTGCATATCGGCCTCAAGGGAACGATGGGCGCCCTCTTCCTCAAAGACCTCGCGGACAAAACACGGCGCGGTCTCCGTGGACGGGTCGAAGCCGGCCGATCCGGTGGTGGCAATTGCTTCGGATACGACGTGGTCGGGAACAGCGATGAAGAACGCGGCACGCGCCGGATCAACGAAGCGGAAGCGGCCGTCGTCCGGCGCATTCTATCGGACTATGCCGACGGCAAGTCCCCGCGCGCCATTGCCAAAGCCCTCAACGAAGAAGGCATCGCGAGCCCTTCAAACAAACCATGGGGGCCGTCGACGATCCACGGCAACCGCAAACGCGGAACCGGCATCCTCAACAATGAGCTCTATATCGGCCGTCTTGTCTGGAACCGGCTCACCTATATGAAGAACCCCTCCACGGGGAAACGGATTTCTAAAGAGAACCCGCCCGAAGCATGGATTGTGAAGGACGTCCCGGAATTGCGGATCGTCGACCACGATCTCTGGGAGAGCGTCAAGGCGCGCCAAGAACAAATGACTGTCGATAGCGGCAGCCAAAACCGCGGCTGCGGTGTCGAACGACGGCGGCCCCAACATCTCCTGACCGGCCTCATGACCTGTTCGGTCTGCGGCGGATCGATGGTGCATTTCAACAGGGAGCGGATCGGCTGCGCCAATGCCCGCAATCGCGGCACCTGTGACAACAAGGCGAGCATCAAGCGAGACAAGGTAGAGGGCTTAGTCCTGGATACCTTGCGGAACCATCTGATGGATCCCGCTCTCGCTGAACGTTTTGCACAACACTACGCACGGCACGCCAACAAAATGGCGGCGGAACGGAACCATTCCCGAACTACGGACGAAGCGGAACTACGGAAGGTCGATCAGGAAGCCGACCGTTTGATCCAAGCAATTGCCGACGGCGTCCCCGGCGCACGCATCAAAGACAAAATGCAGGATCTCGAGGCCCGGCGTGCTGTTCTGGAATCCCGGCTCGCCCGCACACCCGAAGAACCCACCTTGGTCCATCCGAGCATGGGCACGTTCTATCGCGAGCGTGTCGCGGACCTGGCAGAGGCGTTGACCGATCCAAAGCACCGAGAACGCGCCGCCGGCATCCTGCGCGGCTTAATCGACAAGATAGAGTTCACCCCTGTGATCAAACACGGCCGCAAGACACAGGCCGTCTCCCTAAAGGGCAAAATCGCGGGCATCCTGGCGCTTTCCCAAGCTCGTCAAAGCAAAACGCCGCCCTCTGATGAGGACGGCGCTGAACTTGTGCGTGACAGTGTCACAAAACTGGTTGCGGGGATAGGATTTGAACCTATGACCTTCAGGTTATGAGCCTGACGAACTAAAGTGCGAATTCATCCAGCGATGGTTAGGCATAGCGCGTTGCATGGAGCATTGGACTTTACTAGCCAAAGCAGAACGATTTTCCGAGCGAACATTTATGCATGTCCGGCTACGGGAATAATCTTCATCTGAGTCTCTATCGCTTCGATTACGTCTTTCAACAATGGCAGATTATTCTTCTCCTTCTTCCACGCCTCTCGAAACCGTCCTACAGTCTCCCGCGCAGTGTCGAGTACAAGCTTCTCCGGTAACCGGGCTTTGCCCGCCATATGCGAGAGTTCGTCTTCCGTGAATTCATCGAAGCGCTTCGTCC